>NZ_NTLW01000009.1:0-3094 GCF_002632075.1 Pseudoalteromonas sp. ESRF-bin5
GTGTTAGGCATTTTAGTTACGTCGATTATTTGAACATTTGAAAGTTTAGCTTCAATTTCTTGAATACGACCTTCACAAAAACCCTGTTGCTCACGCGCAGCGTGGTACTCAGCGTTTTCTTTTAAGTCACCGTGTTCACGCGCATCAGCAATATCAGCGATGATTTTAGGACGGGTAACTGTTTTTAATTCGTTAAGCTCTTTACGCAGTAAATCTGCGCCACGAACTGTCATCGGAATTGTTTGCATATTTTCTCACTTAACACCAAGGCCTAATTAGGCCTTGGTACATTTCCTTAGTTCAATCGCAGGTGTAGCTCTTGAACTGACGCCACTTTACTGCGGTCATCTGCTTTGTTAGCAGTACAGTTAGCGAATGCCGCGTTCAAGGTAGTCGTATAATTGGTTTTATTTTGCAATGCACCACGACGTAACACCTTCGAATCTTCGATCGCTTGGCGACCTTCGGTGGTATTAACGATATAGCTGTATTCTTTATTCTTAATGTAATCAAGAATATGTGGACGACCTTCGTAAACTTTGTTTACGCGACGAACGTTAATACCCGCTTCTTCAAGCGCTTTGGCTGTGCCACCTGTTGCGTCTAATTCAAAACCTAACTCAGTCATGATTTTAGCTAATTCAACAATACGTGACTTATCGCTATTACGAACAGATAATAACGCGCGACCACCGCGTGGTAAAGTATTGCTTGCACCTAATTGTGCTTTTGCGAATGCTTCGGCGAAAGTATCACCAACACCCATTACTTCACCTGTTGAGCGCATTTCTGGGCCACGGATAGGGTCTACACCTTGGAACTTAGCAAACGGTAAAACCACTTCTTTAACGCTGTAGTAAGGAGGGATAATTTCTTTAGTAATGCCTTGGCTTGCTAAAGATTGGCCCGCCATACAACGTGCAGCTACTTTTGCAAGTGCAACGCCGGTGGCTTTAGATACAAATGGAACCGTACGCGCAGCACGTGGGTTAACTTCAATTAAATACACTTTGCCATCTTTTACTGCAAACTGTGTATTCATTAAGCCTACAACACCCAGTTCAAGAGCCATATCGGTTACTTGCTTGCGCATTACATCTTGCACTTCTTGCGATAAAGAATGTGCTGGTAATGAACAGGCAGAGTCACCAGAGTGAACACCAGCTTGCTCAATGTGTTCCATAATACCGCCAATGATTACTTGCTCGCCGTCACATATTGCGTCAACGTCAACTTCAATTGCGTTATCTAGGAAGTGGTCTAATAAAACAGGTGCTTCATTTGAAGCTTGAACCGCTTCGGTCATGTAACGGCGTAAATCGTCTTCGTCGTATACAATTTCCATTGCACGGCCACCTAATACATATGATGGGCGAACAACCAGCGGGAAACCAATTTCAGCTGATTTTAAAATAGCTTCTTCAGTTGATGTAACCGTTGCGTTTTCTGGCTGCAGTAAGTCTAAACGCTCTACTAACTGTTGGAAGCGCTCACGGTCTTCTGCACGGTCAATCGCATCTGGTGAAGTACCAATTACTGGCACGCCATTGGCTTCTAGCTCACGTGCTAGTTTAAGTGGTGTTTGACCACCGTACTGCACGATAACACCTTTTGGCTTTTCAACACGTACAATTTCTAGTACGTCTTCAAGCGTAATTGGCTCAAAGTAAAGTCGATCAGATGTATCGTAATCGGTAGATACAGTTTCGGGGTTACAGTTAACCATGATGGTTTCGTAACCGTCGTCACGAAGTGCAAGCGCAGCATGTACACAACAGTAATCAAATTCAATACCTTGGCCGATACGGTTAGGACCGCCACCAATAACCATGATTTTATCTTTGTCTGTTGGGTTAGCTTCACACTCTTCATCATACGATGAGTACATGTAAGCGGTGTCTGAACTAAATTCTGCAGCACACGTATCTACACGCTTGTACACTGGCACAATATTTAGCTGATGACGTTTTTTACGAATTTCAGCTTCTGACACACCAGCAATTTCAGCAATACGCGGGTCGGCAAAGCCTTTACGCTTAAGCTTGCGTAAAAAATCTGCATTAAGGCCAGCCATTCCGCCTTCAGCGATTCTTGCCTCATCTTTTAAAATGTCTTCAATTTGAACCAAGAACCAGCGGTTAACTTTAGTCAGCTCGTAAACGTCTTCAACGCTCATACCGTGTCGCATTGCATCTGCAATGTACCAAATACGCTCAGCGCCTGGCTCACGTAATTCACGGATGATTTTTTCTTTTGCCTTAGGGTCATCAAGTGCAACAATTGGATTAAAACCCGTTGCGCCAACTTCAAGACCACGTAATGCTTTATGCAATGACTCTTGTTGGTTACGACCAATTGCCATTACTTCGCCAACTGATTTCATTTGCGTGGTTAAACGGTCGTTAGCACCGGCAAATTTCTCAAAGTTAAAGCGAGGTATTTTAGTTACAACGTAATCAATTGAAGGCTCAAAAGAGGCTGGTGTTTTACCGCCAGTGATATCGTTTTGAAGTTCGTCAAGCGTGTAGCCTACTGCAAGTTTTGCTGCAATTTTAGCAATTGGGAAACCCGTTGCTTTAGAGGCTAGTGCCGATGAGCGCGATACACGTGGGTTCATCTCAATGATAACCATACGGCCATCTTTAGGGTTAATACCAAATTGTACGTTAGAGCCACCGGTTTCAACACCAATCTCACGCAGTACTGCCATAGAGGCATTACGCATAATTTGGTATTCTTTGTCGGTTAACGTTTGCGCTGGTGCAACAGTGATTGAATCACCTGTGTGCACGCCCATTGGGTCAAAGTTTTCAATAGTACAAACAATAATACAGTTGTCTTTTTTGTCACGAACAACTTCTGTTTCGTACTCTTTCCAACCAATCAGTGATTCATCAATTAGTAATTCGTTAGTAGGTGACAGGTCTAAACCACGCTCACAAATTTCTTCAAACTCTTCCATGTTGTAAGCAACACCGCCACCGGTGCCACCCATGGTGAAAGAAGGACGAATGATACACGGTAAGCCTATGCGGCTCATTGTATCTTTAGCTTCTTCCATTGAGTGTGCTATCTCTGCACGAGGACACTCAAG
>NZ_NTLW01000021.1:0-1043 GCF_002632075.1 Pseudoalteromonas sp. ESRF-bin5
GCGTATTAGAAGAGGGTTTAGACGGTTGAGCTTGAGATTTCTTGACCCATGCTCTAAGTGTTTCTGGGGTACATCCCAGTTTATCTGAAATCGATACTAGCGCAGCCCAAAGAGAAGGGTATTCATGCTGTTGTGTGGTAACAAGCCTAATTGCACGTTCACGAAATTCTGATGTATAGCGATTTGATTTTTTCATAGTTCCAGTTTCTCAAGTTATTGAGTCTCTGGCAAACACGGGGCGATTCAGATAATTAAAATAGCCTAGGCGACCATTCAATTATTATGTAAGCATGTACTAAAAGTTCGGTATAGTTTGGCCATTTACTAAATCCCAGACAGAAAGAAACCCGTCACATTGCTGCAACGGATTTCTCTTATTTGAGGCTTGGTAATGTCATGGTGCCCACAGCGGTGAAGAGTCACAGTGAAATGTTATCTAACATAGGCCAGTGTATTGAATAACCAAAACACTGTTCACAAAGAGACGCTTTGCTCAGGAGACGCTACGCTTTAGAGAAGAAAATGTTAAATATTACTTTTCTGTGGACGTAAAAAAGCCGCTTCATTTCTGAAGCGGCTTTCTACAATTTGAAGCCTGGTAATGTCCTACTTTCACATAGCAAATGCTACACTATCATCGGCGCTGTTTCGTTTCACTACTGAGTTCGGCATGGAGTCAGGTGGGTCCAAAACGCTATTGTCACCAAGCAAATTTGGGCGTTAATCCGTATTCCTACGCACTAACTGAATTTGGAAAATATCTGATAATATTTTTTAAGTTTCTAAGTAACTATCTACTTTAGTCATTAACTTCTGTCTTAACTGTCACACAAAACGCGTTTGGCGTTGTATGGTTAAGCCTCACGGGTAATTAGTACAAGTTAGCTTAATGGCTCACACCACTTCCACATCTTGCCTATCAACGTTGTAGTCTTCAACGGCCCTTCAGAGACTTTAAAAGTCTAGTGAGAACTCATCTCGAGGCCTGCTTCGCGCTTAGATGCTTTCAGCGCTTATCAGTTCCGAACGTAGCTACCGGGCAA
>NZ_NTLW01000259.1:0-1156 GCF_002632075.1 Pseudoalteromonas sp. ESRF-bin5
TTGTAGTGGTACAGTGATTTTGGCCACCCATTAAGAAAGAAATGTTATGCTAATAAGCATACAAATTTGGGTGAAAAAATGACGAAATTAAAACGCGCAACGTATTCTGCGGCAATCAAATTAGAAACAGCTCAGCTTGTAGTTGACCAAAGTTATACTCAAGAAGAAGCAGCCAAAGCGATGGGGGTGGGTAAATCAACCGTCAGTAAGTGGGTTACTCAATTAAAGCAAGAGCGGAGTGGCCAGACACCATCTGCTTCACCAATGACGCCCGAACAAATTGAAATCCGCGAACTTAAAAAGCAAATCCAACGCATTAAATTAGAAAAGGATATATTAAAAAAGGCTACCGCTCTCTTGATGTCCGACTCCCTGAACAATTCTCGTTAATTGAGAAACTAAATCAACGAGAGCGTTACCCAATTAGCGTGCTGTGTAACGTATTCAATGTGCATCGTAGCAGCTATAAATATTGGGCTATACGGGATACAACGCCGACGCCAGAGCAAATAAGGCTAGAAGCTGAAGTTAAAGCCATACATGCAATGAGCGGCGGCTCAGCTGGGGCGCGGACAATCGCGGCAATAGCAACGAACAATGATTTTGAATTGAGTCGTTATCGTGCTGCTAAGCTAATGGTTAAATTAAAGCTTGAAAGCTGCCAAGTACCTCAACATTCATATAAACGCGGTGGTAATGAGCACCTTGAAATTCCAAATCTGCTTGATAGACAATTTGATGTTGTTGAGCCAGATACCGTGTGGTGCGGTGATGTGACGTATATTTGGACAGGCAATCGCTGGGCCTATTTAGCGGTCGTTGTTGATTTGTTTGCACGTAAAGTCGTTGGTTGGGCAATGTCGTTGTCGCCAGATACTAACTTAACGCTAAAAGCGCTTGAACTCGCGTATGAAAGCAGAGGTAAGCCAAGTGGACTGATGTTTCATTCAGACCAAGGTAGTCATTATACAAGTTTAAAATATCGTCAACGTTTATGGCGCTATAAAATTACACAAAGTATGAGCAGGCGCGGAAATTGTTGGGATAATGCGCCAATGGAGCGATTTTTTAGAAGCTTTAAAACGGAGTGGATGCCAAAGGTTGGATACGAAAACTTTAAAGATGCTAAATATAGTGTGAGTGATTATATCAACGG
>NZ_NTLW01000291.1:0-4761 GCF_002632075.1 Pseudoalteromonas sp. ESRF-bin5
ACTTCAAGTACGGTATCGCCTCGTTGAAAGCCAATTTGGCTAGCTGGTGAGTCATCTTCAAGGTAAGCAACACGTAAAATTCTATCGGCTGAATCACCAATAAATGCCCAGTTAATACCATAACCAGAGGTAACGCCCGATTGTGCTTCTTGGAAGTAATCTTCAGAGGGTTCTGAAAAATGAAAGTTATCTTTTTTAGCGCCTGAATCGGTTAGCTCTTCGGTTTTTAGTTGAGCAAAATAGTCAGCGACGGTATCGAACGATTCAGGGTCGTTATCGGCTATTTCGTCATACCACAGGTATGTTTCGTCGCTCCATGAGCGAAGCCATAGTTTTTCGTATAAGGCTGAACCAGCTTGGTCAGGGTAAGGCTCATTATTATTAAACGGGTCGTTACCTGTACGTGGGTTTTCGCAAAAGTTTTTGAGTTCGTCTGAAGGTTCAAATACACCGGCAGTCCATGTCGGTGTGCTACTTGTAGGTGGCGTGACAGGCGCTGGTGTAGTGTTGCTACCTCCGCCTCCACCACAACCTGTTAAAGCAAAAACTGAGAGCGCGCTAATAATTGCAAGCGATAGAGTGTTGTTTTTAAACATATTCGGTACTTCCTGTAAATAAGTTGTTTAAAATACTACAACACCTGATTATTTATTCAACGTTTTGCTTTTTCTTTATGTAAATAATTGTGTCATTTTTTATTGGTAAAGCAGTATTTTAAGTTCGCTTATTAGCGGGAATATCATTACATTTTTTGTATAGTGCTTTTTAGTGCTAGGTCTTGCTTTTGCCACGCATTAAAAAGTTTTTGTTGTTGTTTTGAAATTTTTAAACCATAGGTTTTTTGCATGTAAGCATAGGCGTCGGCAATTTTTTTACGGGCATAAAATGGTGGCTCAACAACACGTTGCTTAAAGTTTACTTTTACATCGCATTGGCCGTATTGAGTCGCGGCCCCACCTAGCATGCCAAAACGATAATTAGAGCGGTCAGCATTTATTTCGCCAATTGCGGGGGCTAAGTTGTTTATATCAGCTTCCATTTTTCGAAATTTTTCGCTGACTTTACGGCAGTTTTTCCGCCCACCATTTTGCCAACATTGTAGTTGATGCCCAAACTCCCATGCCGATACAATATGCTCCCATTCAATACGTAAAGCGCGCTGGTTTACTTTGCCTGAGCGGGTAAATGTATTACGAGGTACATAGCCACAACCCGTTGGATCTGGCACTAGTTTTTTACCTTGTTTTTTAATATCACAACCGCAATACAGGCTTTTTGCATTGTGCGGTAGCGTTTTTATTAAGTGCTTTTTAGCAGTAGAGAAGCGAGTAAAGTCTTTACTTGATACCGAAAAACAGACACAGCAAGCCAGTAAGGCCAAAATCAATCGGGTCATATCCATCACATACGTGAACTACAGGATCCCCTAGTTTACTGGTTCAACAGGCAAACATAAACTTATTTAAATCTGCTTTTAATCCTTATGTTTTGCAATAGCAGTAAAAAGCCAGTTAAACAAAAAAGCACACTGGTTGCAGCAAAGCTAATTAATAGAGGATTGTTAAAGTTTTCACGTTCATCGTAATCCATAATATGAAGCATCCAAAAAAAATCGAAAATTCGCCACAGTGTGCTGCGCACAGTAATCACTTTGCCCGTATCTGATGACAAATAGAGTGTGGTGCTCAATGTATCGTTAAATTGTACTTTCCATACATCTTTTTTATAACCGCTTTCTCTTGGCCCTAAACCTAACAAAGTTGTACTTACTGGTTGAGCATCAATAAGTAAATGCGCGTGTGCATTAGCAATTATTTGCTGTTTATTGGGGGCTTTAAATGGTTGCCCAGTAATGCCATTAAAACTTTGAGGGTTGCCTTCACTGGTTACAGTTATAAGTGGGGTAGATAAAAAATGTGCAAAGGTTATTTTAGTCGGATTAGTTACTTGTGAAACAATATTATCAATTGATGCCACGTAATCGCTGCTTTTAAAGGGGTTAACTAGGGTGCGTGTTGCTAGGTGTTTACCATGTACTTTTTCAAGCGGGATGGCGCTCATAACCAAACCGCCAAGCAACCAAGCAAGTATTTGTATTCCTAATAAATAGCCCAACCATTTATGAAGTTTACGTGCTGGTTTAAAAGTTTTTTTCATGTGTGTTTATCTTATTATTTTTACGAGACATTTTACGCGATGGTTGAGCAAGGTGAGTGCGACAAAATGTCGCACTAGTGCATTAAAATAGCGTTTCAGCACAATAGCGCCAATTGTAAGCAGCAATAGCACTCTAAAATAAGAGTATTACCATATAAAACGTCTATTTATAGGGTGTTGATTTGGTATAAAGGTAAAACTGCGTTAAAGTTTGCATGGTAACCATTAGAGGATAAATACGAGACAATGTCGGAAATTCAATTTTTAAATGTAGATCTAGAGCTTGAGTCAAAACAAGATATTAGTGTGCTGGTGGCCGACCTAAAAAAAGTCGCAACGATTTTACATTATGACAAAGACGAATACCGTCAATTAGCACGTATTGAGGTAGCTGGCGATGTAAAATCACCAGACAAAGCAATAAACCATATATGTGAGCTTATTGAGTCATGTTCACGCAATGCATTAAAGCAATGGTTAAGCTGCTCACGTAGAACGTTTGATATAGGGTTTGAGTCAGGCACGTCGCCAAAATGTTTTAATCAAGCTTTACATGCAGATACACTACTGCGTATATCTGCTATTGGCGCGGGTATGGAAATAACAATTTACCCTCTCGAAAAATAACTTACGCCTTTCGCTCAACAACGGCTGCGGTCATTTTTGATACGCAGCATAGCTCGTTGCGGCTGTTTGTAATTTTTATTTCCCAAACAGAGCTTCGTTTTCCAATATGAAATGCGCGTGCTGTTGCCGTTAATGTACCATTGCGAGAAGCCTTTAAATGGCTTGCACTTATTTCTTGCCCAACACAGTAAAATTTTGTGAAATCAACCACAAAATTAGCAGCATAGCTCGCTACGGTTTCGGCGAGTACAACGTTTGCGCCGCCATGAACCATGCCAATAGGGTTATGGTGTGCAGGGATTGCAGGCATAGTTGCTACTAAGTAATCGTCGCCTATCTCTGTTATTTCTATCCTCATGGTTTTCATTAGCGTCCCTTGGCCATTAATGCCTTCGTCCAATTGTTTACACAATGCTAATGTAATGGGTTGATGCCAAATACTCATATAGATTCCTTTAAATTTAATGTAGCAAGTTACTATTTTTATAGGCTATTTTAGAAAGCCCCTAAAATGTACACGTAAGGAAGTAATTTGGCTATTTGAACGAATAATTTAAATTTGCGATTTTTATTTAACTGTATATACTCACAGTTAAATGTACTGTATGGAAAACCAGTTGTATGCGCCCATTAACTAAACGCCAAGCTCAAATACTCGAATTAATTAAAGTGTTTATTAAAGACACTGGTATGCCGCCTACACGTGCCGAAATAGCACAAACGTTAGGGTTTAAAAGTGCAAATGCCGCTGAGGAACATTTAAAAGCCCTTGCCAAAAAAGGGGTGATTAAAATGAAACCTGGCGCAAGCCGTGGAATTCAACTTGTTGAAGAAGAGGAGCCAGAACAATTAGGTTTACCGCTTATTGGCCGTGTTGCGGCAGGTTCCCCTATTTTGGCGCAAGAACATGTTGAAAGCCACTGTAAAATTGACCCATTAATGTTTAAACCAGCTGCCGACTTTTTACTGCGCGTAAACGGTATGAGTATGAAAGATATAGGCATTATGGATGGCGATTTACTTGCTGTGCATAAAACACAAGTGGCTGAAAATGGTCAAGTTGTGGTTGCCCGTGTTGATGACGATGTAACCGTAAAACGCATTGAAAAAGCGGGTCGCCAGGTATTGCTTCATGCCGAAAATGACGAGTTTGCACCAATTAAGGTCGATCTTGAAACTGAGTCGTTCAACATTGAAGGCTTGGCAGTGGGCGTTATTCGTAACGCAGACTGGATGTAGTTCTTTCTTATTTTATAAAAAGCGCACTTTTTTGGTGCGCTTTTTTAATTTTTAAAATTTTGTTTGTTTTTTTTCACACTCTTTCATTTCATCCTTAGCCCTTACCACCTCTCGACTTGAGCTATTTCTCTCTACGTTCAACTAAACCAACTCTCTACTTTTTATATATTTATTGTTTGTTTTTAATACAAAAAACTTGCATGGTGGTTAAATATTAACTAATTGTTAATAAGCTGACGCTGGCAATACTCATCGCTTTTAAGTTTTGAGCACACACAATAAACTTTTGCTAGCGCAGTGAATGCCAATTTTTATAAATAAAACGGCATTAATAAAAAAATAAAAATAACGAATTGGCGTTTAAGCCGTATGCCTCTTCGCTTTGCACTAGCAACAGCATCAAAGGAGTCGTCACATGGGTAAACTTAGTTGTACCTTGTGGCTTATATTGTGTGTTTTTCCGCAGTTAGCCTTGGCAAATAGCCAATTTAATATGCGTAAAGGCGTTACAGATATAAGTGAAAATGTTTACGAATTACACATGACCATATTTTTTATATGTTGTGTGATTGGGATAATAGTGTTTGCCATTATGCTTTGGGCACTCATTCATCATCGCAAATCTAAAGGAGCGGTTCCCGCTCAATTCCACGAAAGCACCAAAGTAGAAATTCTTTGGACCGCCATTCCATTTGTTATTTTAATTGCTATGGCAGTGCCTGCTACAAAAACCTTAAT
>NZ_NTLW01000107.1:0-12777 GCF_002632075.1 Pseudoalteromonas sp. ESRF-bin5
TGGTCGGCGATGCAGGATTTGAACCTGCGACCCCTTGGACCCAAACCAAGTGCGCTACCAAACTGCGCTAATCGCCGACATTGAAGGCTAAGCTTCTTTTTTCATACTGAACAATTAAACAGAGCGTTTAAAACCACTTTGAGAAAGTGGTCGGCGATGCAGGATTTGAACCTGCGACCCCTTGGACCCAAACCAAGTGCGCTACCAAACTGCGCTAATCGCCGATATTCTTGTAAATGGGGTGACTGATGGGGCTCGAACCCACGACAACCGGAATCACAATCCGGGGCTCTACCAACTGAGCTACAATCACCGCTATATTTACATGTTTTCAAATGGCGCACCCAGAAGGATTCGAACCTTCGACCGACGCCTTAGAAGGGCGTTGCTCTATCCAGCTGAGCTATGGGCGCATCGAAAACTTCATAGTTTACCAATAAGCTATTCGATTATAATTAAATTATAAAAAAATGGTCGGCGATGCAGGATTTGAACCTGCGACCCCTTGGACCCAAACCAAGTGCGCTACCAAACTGCGCTAATCGCCGTTACTTACTATTCTCTACGAGTGACCTCGTTGACAACGGGGTGCATAATAGTGATTTGACGGGGTTAGGTCAAACGTTTTTTTAAGAAAACAAATCAAGTGGTCATTTTTAGCCCACAATGGCTAAATATTATAATAGAAGACTGAAATTTAAACTATTTAATTACTCTAGTACTATATAGATGAAAAGCAACTTGGCGCTGCAATGCTTTTCTGCGAAAATGGCTTGGTAATATTAAATGAAAAATAAAGTTGTTATTTTCTTTATAAGCATATGCCCCTTTTTATTATGCGTTCATTTGTAAAGTATCGGTATCTAGTTAATTAACCCCAATTAAAGGTCAACCATGACGGCAAACATCATTGATGGTAAAGCAATCGCAAAACAAGTACGAAGTACAGTTGCACAACGCGTAAGCGAACGCGTTTCTAAAGGATTACGCGCCCCCGGACTTGCAGTAGTCCTTGTAGGACTTGATCCAGCAAGCCAAGTTTATGTTGGTTCAAAGCGTAAAGCCTGTGAAGAAGTTGGTTTTATTTCAAAATCATTTGATTTACCTGCAGACACAAAAGAAGATGCTCTTTTAAGTTTAATTGATGAGCTAAATAATGATGCAGAAGTAGATGGCATTTTGGTGCAGTTACCTTTACCTGATGGACTCGATGCAGAGAAAATTTTAGAACGCATTACACCACACAAAGACGTTGATGGCTTTCACCCTTACAATATAGGTCGTTTAGCACAGCGTATGCCTGCGCTTCGTCCTTGTACGCCAAAAGGGATTATAACTTTACTCGATTCTACCGGTGTCCGTTATAAAGGCATGCATGCGGTTGTGGTTGGCGCATCAAATATTGTGGGCCGCCCCATGTCGTTAGAGCTATTACTGGCTGGTTGTACGACTACTGTGTGCCATAAGTTTACACAAGATTTAGAAACTCATGTGCGACGCGCAGACCTGTTGGTTGTAGCCGTGGGCAAACCTGAATTTATCCCTGGAGATTGGGTAAAAGAAGGCGCCATTGTTATAGATGTAGGTATAAACCGTTTAGATACAGGTAAACTAGTGGGCGACGTTGAATACAGCATTGCAGAGCAGAAAGCTCACTTTATTACTCCTGTTCCTGGCGGGGTTGGCCCAATGACCGTGGCCAGCTTAATTGAAAATACATTAGAAGCATGCGAAAAATATCATAGCTGAATATAATTCAAATAAAAAAGGGTTGCCATTCGGCAACCCTTTTTTATTACAAGCGAGTAATTTTAAGCCTTACGCCACGTTGTTTTACCGGCTGAATCTTCAAGTATTACACCTAATGCATTAAGCGCATCACGTGCTTCATCAGCAGCAGCCCAGTCTTTACTCGCACGTGCTTCATTACGTTTTACTATTAAGGCTTCAATCGTTGCAACTTCATTATCATCTTGCCCGCCTTGTAAAAAAGCCTCAGGCGCTTGTTGTGCAACGCCTAATACTTCGCCAATAGTACGTAATATAAACGCAAGTTGACCCGCCTGTATTGCATCGCTTTCTTTTACGCGGTTTAGCTCTTTTGCCAGCTCAAATAAAACAGGTAAAGCCTCTGGAGTATTAAAATCATCATCCATTGCTTTTCTAAATTTAATCACGAACTCGTTACTCTCAAGCTCACACTCGATGGGTTTAACGTCACGTAAAGCAGTATAAATACGCTCTAGCGATGAACGTGCTTGGTCTAAGTTTTCTTGCGAGTAATTAAGTTGGCTGCGGTAATGGCCTGATATTAAAAAGTAACGAACCGACTCAGGGTCGTACTCTTTTAGCACATCGCGAACAGTAAAAAAATTATCTAACGATTTAGACATTTTTTCTTTATTTACTTGTACCATGCCAGTGTGGATCCACGTATTTACATACTCACCATTATTGGCACAGCATGACTGCGCAATTTCATTTTCATGGTGCGGAAACTGTAAATCAGACCCCCCACCATGAATATCAAAATGTTCACCTAAGTGCTTTGAGCTCATAGCTGAACATTCAATATGCCAACCTGGGCGCCCTTCTCCCCATGGAGATGACCATGAAGGCTCACCAGCTTTGGCTTTTTTCCATAAAACGAAGTCCAGTGGGTCGTCTTTATCTTGTGCCACTTCAACACGTGCCCCTGACTGAAGCATGGTTAAATCTTGCTGAGAGAGCGCACCGTATTGCTCAAACGTTGAAACATCAAATAACACGTCACCATCAGCTGCTACATACGCATGCCCTTTAGCTATTAAACGCTCAACCATTTCAATAATTTCACCCATGTGCCCTGTCACTGTTGGTTCTACATCCGGGCGTAACATGTTTAGGCTATCAAAATCTTCATGCATGGCTTTGGTCATGCGCAGTGTTAAATCGTTTATTGACTCTTTATTTTCATTTGCACGTTTAATAATTTTGTCGTCAACGTCGGTAATATTACGTACATATTTTAAATTGTAACCAATATGGCGAAGGTAGCGAACAATGACGTCAAAGCCAACAAATGTACGCGCATGACCGATATGACAGTAATCGTAAATGGTGATACCACACACATACATGTCGATTTTACCATCGACCATAGGTTTAAATTGTTCTTTTTGTCGCGTGAGTGTGTTGTATATTTGTACCATTTAGTTGGTGTCCTTCACTATTATCAAGAAAATGTATGTTACCACTTGAAAAGCATGGGCTCTAGCGCTTTGTTAATCTTAGCTAACTAAGATAAAATAGTGCGACTATTTAAACCAGATATAGGAAAGCACATGGTTGTTCTACACACAAACTTTGGTGACATCACCATTAAAATGTTTGAGCAAGAAGCTCCAAACACAGTAAAAAACTTTTTAGAGTATGCAAACGCAGGTTTTTACAACGGTACAATTTTTCACCGTGTAATTGATGGCTTTATGGTTCAAGGTGGTGGCTTTGTTTCAGGTATGGAGCAAAAAGACGTTAACGACCCTATTCAAAACGAAGCTAACAACGGCCTGTCTAATAAAGTAGGTACTTTAGCTATGGCACGCACACCAGATCCACACTCTGCTACAGCACAGTTTTTTATTAATGTTAACAACAACGATTTTTTAAACCACAGCAGCGAAACATCTCAAGGCTGGGGTTACTGTGTGTTTGCTGAAGTAGTTGAAGGCATGGACATTGTAGAAAAAATTAAAGGTGTAGCTACTGGTAGCAATGGTTTTCACCAAGATGTTCCTCTTGAAGACGTGATCATCGAAAGCGTTACTGTTAACTAATAGTTCGCTTACCCACATAACGTGGAGTATCAGCGGGTGTCATTGCAACATGCATGCGCCCGCTTTATTTTTATCGAAAAGATATCCCTATGACTAAAAAAACGTATTTTATCGCTGATTTACATTTAACTGAAAACAGACCTGATATTAGCGCTGCTTTTTTTAAGTTTTTAGAATCTAACATTTTGAATCAAGACGTTGATGCGCTTTACATCTTAGGTGACTTTTTTGAAGTATGGGTAGGTGATGACTACGTCACTGAACTTGCGCGCAGTGTAGCTACAAAGCTTAAAGCAATAAGTGATTCAGGTATTCCCGTCTATTTTATTCATGGTAATCGCGACTTTATCCTGCGAAAACACTATGCAAATTTAGCAGGTATGACACTGTTAGATGAGCAAACTGTTATAGACCTTTACGGCACACCCACTGTTATTTTACATGGGGATGAAATGTGTACCCAGGATATTGAGTATCAAAAATTTCGTAAAAAAAGCCGCGGTTGGTGGTGGCCAAAATTAATGCTTGCCATGCCATTATGGTACCGAAAAAAAATAGCTCGCAATGCCCGTGAAAAAAGTAAGCTTAGCCAAGCAGATAAACCGATAGAAATTTTAGACGTTGTTGATGATGCTGTCCTTTCGACATTTAAGAGGCACAAAGTTGTTAACATGATCCATGGTCATACGCACCGACCAAATATTCATACATACTCACTAAATGGACAAACGCTTACACGCATTGTTTTAGGTGACTGGTACGAACAAGGCTCCTACTTAATTGTAACACCTCAAGAACAAAGGCTAATAAACACACCATTTAAATGAGCTATATAAAGCCATTTTTAGAGCCTCAATCCATAAGTGTAGTCCCTTTAAGGCCCTATATAGCATTTAAGTAATACGTTAAAAGTTAAATGTGGGTACTCACTTAATTTTTAGGCAACGTAATTGTAAATCGAGTTTTAAATTTATCCTCCCATTGAGGATCAGACTCTAAAACCAATTGCCCTTTTAAAATTTTGGTAACCCATTGAGAAACCATATAAAGCCCAAGCCCTATGTTCCCTTTACCGCGCGCTGATGTATGAAAGGGCTCAAAAATAACAGATTGCTGCTGCTGATTGATCCCGCATCCGCTATCTGATACGCTAATATTTATATCTCCCTTATCACTTTCCTCAACCTTAATTTCAATCTCACCAGATTGATTTTCTTCAAAAGCGTGGTTAAGCGCATTCATTATTAGGTTTTCAATAACCTGTGAAATAATCCCAGGGCGACTTTTAAGCGTGCAGCTATCATTAAACAGGGTTTTAATTTTAACCTTTGAGGTTTTTAATCGAGAGTTCAGCGTAATCAACAACTCTTTTATTATTGTTTCAATATTACATTCAATAAACTCTTCATTATTTCTATCTATAGCCATTTTTTTAAAGCTTTTTACAAGCACAGCAGCTTTATCTAGATTTACTCTGGCTAAGCCTAAATTATCATCTAAGCTTGATACGCTGTTCTCTAGCAAAGACTTTGTTAAGCCAGTTTTTATACCTTCATTGAGGCGGCTCATCACCGACTCTGCATTAGTAACAGAAATAATAGCACCGCCTATAGGCGTATTCATCTCATGAGCTACACCCGCAACAAGCATACCTAATGAAGATAGTTTTTGCGCTTCAACAAAGCTGTCCTGCAAAAGTTGCTGCTGCCTAATGGTGTTTGAAAGTTGATTATTAACAGAGTCCAGCTCCACCTTTTCAGTGCGTAACTGGTCAAATAAATCTTTTAGCGTTTTTGTATAACAATACTCTCTATATAAAATAAAGCCACCAATAAACAAAAGAATAATACCGCTAGTACCAGCATAACCTAGTGCCGTAAAGTGTATTTTATTCATCAACTTATCTTTACTTTTGATGTAAATATAAATGACTTCATTAAGGGTTTCATTATGCCTTTTTGAAAAAAGTGCGGGCAGCTTGTCTAACGAATAAATGTTTGAATCAAAATATCTTACTGTATTTTCTTGTTGGTTTTGCATAGACTCCCAGAGTGATGGGTTATAATTAGCAATTGTTAGCTCTGGCAATCCAAGCATAAACCCCCACTCTTTAGACTTATCATTGTTAAAAATCCAATACCCATCTTTGTTTACAATATTAATTTGAGCGTTTTCAGAAGAGTAATTTCTAATTTTCTGAAAAAAGTCAGATAAGTTAAAATTAATTATAATGAGGCCATCAACTATAAATTCGCTTGAGCTAGTTCGATAAGTAACTCTAATGGTGGGTTCGTATGGCTCAACTATTGAACCATACTCCATGTTTAAATCAATTCTTGATAAAAACGAATCAGGTGCCTCTATCGATATACCTTGCCTAAAGTAATAGCGCGACATTTTGTTTTGGAGCTCTTTTTGCTTAACAACTTTTGCCTCACCGTTTTTAAAGTCAACTCTAAAACGTTCGTTCCCGGTAATATCAATCCACCGAATTTGCGAAATGATAGGCGATAATAACCCAAAATTAACGAAGTAATCATTTATGCTTCGTATGGATTCTCGGTCTCTAAACATATACCTGAGCTTATTGCCCCTTTTTAGGTTTTTGTTGTCTGCTAAAACTTGTGTTAGTTTTTTTATACTACTTAGCTCTTTTACAAACTCTGTCTGCACTAGAGATAGTTTGTCGTCTTGATAATCTTGAACAAGCGCAAGCCTTGATTGGTAAATTTGCCAATATACTAAAAAACTAATAACGCCAGCAGCAACCAAAATAAACAATGCTTTAATATATAGCTGTTTATTATTTAAACTAACAGAAAGTCTATGATCAAACTTTTCCATATTGCTTTAACCATGTTGTTAAATCGTCAAAAAACAGTGGTTTTGAAAAGTAATAACCTTGGGCCACATCACAGCCTATTTTTTTAACCCATTCACACTGCTCTAGTGTTTCTACACCCTCAACAATAATAGAAAAATTAAATCGTCTGGCTAAGTTTACAATCATTTCTAGGATGTATTGGTTATTAGCATTGCGCTCAATATCAGTTAAAAAACATCTGTCTATTTTTAAAATATTTGCAGGTATCTCAGTTATGTGTGAAATAGATGAATAACCTGTTCCAAAGTCATCAATGCTTACTTTAATACCCAGCGCCATAAATTCATCTAACGACTCTCTAATTAAGTCGTAATTACTGATCGCTTGGGTCTCAGTAATCTCTAGCTCAAGCATTTCTGGAGGTATATTGGCATCTTTTAACTTATGAAGGATTTTTTTGCAGTAGTCAGAGTCAACCAAATCAAAAGCCGACGCATTAAAAGCAATAGGCAAATTTACGCCCATATCACTTAACTTATGAATAGTCGAAATTATCTTATCGAAAATAACGCTGTCTAATTCACTAATTAAACCTGCTGTTTCAGCAAGTTCAATAAATATCTCTGGGCTTACAAAACTACCGTCTTCTAACTGCCAGCGAGCCAAAGCTTCAAAACCGACAGGTGTTAAAGTTGCTAACTCCATTTTCGGTTGTAAGGCTATTTGTAAAGTACCAGCACCAATTACTCTTCTTAATCGGGCCATTAAACTATATCGGTTAGTTAATGCTTCTGTTTTTTCTTGGGTATGCTTTATATATTTTAAAGATGCGGTTTGGCTATCACTTAAGCTAGATTCAGCAATGCTTATTATTTTTTCGGGTACAATATTTAAGACAGAACTTAGCTCTAAATCAAGAATTCTCAAATCAGCATATTGTTTTACCGAGGTAATTATACATTTTTGCCTTTTTAGGCTAGCTATCATTTCGTCAGTTATATCAAAGTTTGCGTTTATAAGTAATCCAAAGCTGCTGTTATTAATAATGGCAATACGCGCTGAATAACCATCAAAAATAGTCATTAAATTTTTATAAACTTCTTTTAATAGCTTTTGACAAAAATCGTGGCCAAACGAAAAAGCTTTTTCTTCAAATTGCTCAACTTCAAAAACTAATAAACGTGTTTGGTACTGCTCGTGCAGGTTCATATTTTTTATTTCACGAGTGAGCCAGTTACGATTGTGCATGTTTAACGACACATCGGTATATGCAAGTTCAGTAAGCTTGTTAAGCAGTGCTATATTACTGAAGCCTGCGCTTACATTTTCACTAAATACTTTTAATAAGTATTCATTTTGTTCAGATATTTTATTGTCCGATTGAACAATCGTTATATAGCTTTCCCCAGCTATTTCTTTATTACAAAAATAAAATACCGTGTGGTGCTCAGAAAAAATGTGCCTTTTTTCGTCCAAGGCTCGCTCAAAATCACTGTAAATTTGTGGAAGCAAAACCCTATCGTCAATAAGCTTTCCCTCATACCCATCAAAACAACCATTAGCTGTCGAAATATGCGCTCTAATAATTTCGCCATCACTTTGAGTAGAGCACATAATCCCTCCTCCCTCAGTGACATTTAAAATATTACTGATTTCTTCTAAAACAGCTTTAGAGAAAGATCCCATATCGTGTTTACTGTTTATGCTTCTTGAAGCATCTAAAACAAGTTGAAGACCTTTTCTGGCTGAAGATATTTGTGAAATGTATTTCCAGGTGCGTAAGTTGCTTGTAACAATAGATTGTAATTTTTCAGCAGAGACGTCTGATTTATTCCAATATTCGTCTATATCAAGCGTTTTCATTATTTGCTGTTCGGGAGCAAAGCCTGGTTGACCTGTAAGTAAAACAATACGCATGTCTGCGTTACCAATCACCTCTCTTATAGTACTTACAAGCCTGAGACCTGAGTCATCATCTTCCATTACAACATCTATAAAAGTGAGCGCTATATCTGGATGTAAACTGAGCACTAAAGCTGCTTGTGAAACCGAGTTAGCTGTGAGAACTTCTATTTCACAATTATCCTCTGGTCTCATTTCTTTTAAGCTATTGGTTAGAGCAAGCTGATAATTTATATCGTCCTCAACAGTGAGCACTTTTATTTTTTTTATTGTTGAGCTGTCTTCTTCACGCTCCTCATCAAATACAAACAAACTGTTGCTATCGGACATCCTACGCCGCCTATATAAAAAATATACAACTAAATTTAATAGATATAGTTCATAAATTTGTATGTAACTATTTACTTTATATATAGTATAAGGCCATTTAAGTTTGGTCTAATTTTTAGTGCTTTATCTCATCAGTTACGCAAAAAATAAAGCACGTGGGGGATTATGTTGGAGTGCCACTATGAAATTTGAAGTCTTCATCTGCTGATACAATAAGTTCAGCTTCAATTTCACCAAATTCCTTAACCCTTTGCGTAATATCGAAATCGGCAATTTCTTGCGCCAAGGCTAGATAATCTTGATAATGACGTGCCTCTGAGCGCAGTAGCGAAATATAAAAATCACCTAGACGTTTATCTACATGGGGCGCCAACTTTGCAAAACGCTCACACGAGCGTGCCTCAATGTAAGCACCTACAATTAATTTGTCGACAAGTGCATTTGGCTCGAATGTTTTTACATTTCGTAACATCCCTTTAGCGTAACGACATGGTGTAATACTTTGGTACTCTACACCATACTCATCCATTATTTCTAAAACTTGGTAAAAGTGATGTAACTCTTCTTTTATGAGCAACACCATTTTATCAATTAAGTCTTGCCCGTAAGGAGAGTTAGACTTGGGAATGATTGATTTAGTAAGCTTGTTTTTTGCTGCTAAATCACGCCAGTTACCTTCACGTTTATAAATAAGTGTTTCGAATGGTTTAAGCCAAGCTAAAAGTGCATCACCGCTTTCTTTATCTACTGCATACTTACGAATTAAAAACATTGCTGACTGAGCGGCTTTTAACTCACAAATTAAGTGATCTATTAAAATAACTGACAGATTTTCTTTTTTGATTGCTTTATCTACCCACTGAGTCGGTGTTTTGCACAATAAAAAGTCATGAATAGGCTCTAACAGCTGGCTATGTGACACGTTTGATACTCGTTGCTAATTAAAATTAAAGAACCTGTATTTTAACACGAATTCACGGTTTGATTAAATCAAAGCCAGCTTCATTTATTTGTTAAAAATTAGTTAACTTGACTTTGTACACTATGTGGCCCATAACTGTAAATGAACTGTATAAAAAACACACCGTAACAAAAACAATAATACCTTCCTAAACGGAGTACACACTATGATATTAAACCACCTATGGGGCTTATACGCTCACCCACTTGAAGAGTGGCAAACAATTGATAACCGACACGAAAGCTTGACCTACAGCTTGTCACATATTTTACTCATTGCTTTGTTTCCATCAATAATGGGGTATTACTCGTCTGTTTACTTGGGCTGGAGCATTGGCACTGGTGGTCTAGTATTTTTAACACATGAGAGCGCGCTATTAATAGCTATAGCCATGTATGTAGCTTTAATTATAGGTGTATTTGCACTTGCCTATTTAGCCCATTGGATGGCCGTTACTTTTGGCTCTAAACCCACCTTTACTCAAACGCTTGAACTAGCGGCTTACACAGCAACACCGGTATTTATGTCTGCGCTTGCCGCTTTTTGGCCTGTACTTTGGTTTGTTGTATGTGCTGGTATTGTTGCATTAGCTTACTCGGTTTATTTACTTTATACCGGAGTACCTATACTCATGCACATACCTGAAGAACGTGGTTTTATTTATGCAAGCTCGGTCGTTACTTGTGGGCTTATCCTACTAGTCATCATATTAGCTGCCACTGCGATTCTTTGGACAAATGGCATTGTAAGCCCCATGTTCACATAATAAATTTTAAGTAACTCGATTAAGTAATATTCAACCAACAAAAAAGGAGCTAATTAGCTCCTTTTCTAAAATTAAAATACTCGAAAGTATTAATCAGTCTCGTTTTCTTCTTGGTTATGTATTTCTAACCCTGATGACATCGCTGTTTCGCGTGTGCTTTTAGCTGTATCGTTTCTCAGTTTATCTATTCGGTTTAAATAGTTTTGATCTATGTCGCCTGTTATATATTGCCCGTCAAACACAGAAGTTTCAAATTGAGTTATTTCTGGATTTTCTTGGCTTACAGCGGCCATTAGATCTGTTAATGACTGAAAAATCAATCCGTCAGAACCAATACTTGCGTTTATATCTTCAACCTCACGGCCATGAGCAATAAGTTCAGCTGCAGATGGCATATCTATACCATAAACATTTGGAAAGCGTATTTCAGGAGCTGCTGAGGCAAAGTATACGTTTTTAGCACCAGACTCTCGCGCCATTTCCACAATTTGCGCTGATGTGGTACCGCGCACTATTGAATCGTCAACAAGTAATACATTTTTACCTTTAAATTCACGGTCAATTGCGTTTAGCTTTTGACGCACTGACTTTTTACGCATTTCTTGACCAGGCATGATAAACGTACGGCCAATGTAACGGTTTTTAACAAAGCCTTGGCGGTACGGTAAATCAAGTACACGAGCAATTTCAAGCGCTACATCACACGAAGTTTCTGGAATAGGAATGACCACATCAATGTCTTTATCTGCCCACTCACGTGCTATTTTTTCACCCAGTTTGGTACCCATGTTTACGCGTGTTGCATAAACCGACATTCTGTCTATTGTTGAGTCTGGACGAGCAAAATAAACAAATTCAAAAATACAAGGCGAGTAAGACACTTTATCTGCACAATTTAATGAGTGAAACTGTCCATCTTCCGTCACAAAAATAGCTTCACCTGGGGCTACATCGCGAATAAACTCAAAGCCATCAGGTTTTAGTGCCACACTTTCTGAGGCAAACATGTATTCCGTGCCTTTTTCAGTCTCGCGTTTACCGAAAACAAGAGGGCGAATACCGTTAGGATCACGAAACGCTACAACGCCGTGACCAATAATCATGGCAATGGCTGCATAGCCACCCGTTACTTTTTTGTTTACCTCAGCAACTGCTGTAAACACATCTTCAGGGTCTAGGTGTAACTTGTCTGAGCGACTAAGCTCATGTGCCATAATATTCAGCAATATCTCAGAATCAGACGTTGTATTAACATGTCGACGTGCTTCTGAAAATAACTGTTCTTTTAGTTCTTCAGCATTTGTAAGGTTTCCATTATGCGCAAGGGCGATACCAAATGGTGAGTTTACATAAAAAGGCTGTGCCTCAGATGAACTAGAAGAGCCTGCTGTTGGATAACGTACATGGCCAATACCAATGGTACCTTGTAGTCGCTTCATGTGACGTGTGTGAAATACATCTTTCACTAGGCCGTTTGCTTTACGTAAGCTAAACGTATTATTTTCAATGGTAATTATTCCCGCGGCGTCTTGCCCACGATGCTGCAAAACAGTTAAGCCATCATATATCGCCTGATTCACAGGAGACGTTCCGACTATTCCAACGATACCACACATGTAATTTATCCTCGCCGATTAACGGTTTACTGAATTTAAAAAGCTGGAGTTGTTTTCGAGGTACGAAAAAAACCATTCAACAACAAAGCCAAATTCTGGAATCAAAATAGAATTACCCCACCAGTGCGTATTAGGTGCACCAGTAAAAGCATCAAGAAAGAAGAGTAACGCGCTCACGACCAACACGCCTCGTAGAGCACCAAACACTATGCCAAAGACACGGTCAGTACCCGATAAGCCAGTACGAAGTACAAGCTGACCTAAAATATAGTTTAGTAAACCGCCTAACAGGAGCGTCGCAAAGAAGAGTATGGCAATGGCCGCCGCATTTCTTAAAAGGGGTTCAGAAATGCTTGTTAGGAAGGAAGCTAAATATTGGTAAAATAAACTTGAGATGATAAACGCGCCTGCCCATACCGCTAATGACATAGCTTCTTTTACAAAGCCGCGTATTAAACCGATGATGGTAGACAGTGCAATGATGCCAAGAATGGCGTAATCAACCCAGATCATAATAACCAATTAGTCGCTATTTTGGGGCGCATTCTATACCCAAACATCCT
>NZ_NTLW01000082.1:0-1503 GCF_002632075.1 Pseudoalteromonas sp. ESRF-bin5
CCTAAAGGTGTTAAAGACTTTGGTGAGCAAGATGACACCAGTAAAGTGTACGATAAAAATAATAATTTTTACTATGTACCAGGAAAGTCTTTTCAAGTACCTACAGATGTTAATTACCAAGTCCTAGGTGGCAATGCTCATCCACTTGCGGACGGATTTTTTGATGAAAACCCAGCAAAATGGACCGGTAATGGTGCACGAGCGCCAAAACCTGACATAAACGATTGGTACGAAACCGTAAAAGTGAATTACGGTGTTAAACCAGACGGCAGTTACGACTTTCCAACACTACCAAAAAACATAGAAACGAAAGATTACCGTGTTCATTATGCGTTTTGGCAGGATAAAGAACTCCCTAATAGCTGGTATAAATTTAGAGATATTGCATTGTTTTGGCTCGACAAAGGGGTTGATGGCTTTAGATATGATATGGCCGAGATGGTACCGGTCGAATTTTGGAGTTTTTTGAATTCATCAATAAAAATGCAAAAGCCAGATGCCTTTTTACTGGCTGAAGTTTACAACCCAAAAATGTATCGAGCCTATATTCACCAAGGGAAAATGGATTTTCTTTACGACAAAGTGGGCTTTTACGATACGTTAAAGGCCATTATGCAAAGCAAGCAGCCAGCAAACACTATTTTTGATGCGCATAAAACCGTTGCAGACATAGAGCAACACATGTTGCACTTTTTAGAAAATCACGACGAGCAACGTATCGCTAGCCCTGACTTTGCAGGAAATGCAGTTTGGGGTAAACCCGCCATGGTGGTTTCTAACTTAATTAGTCGTGCACCAAGCTTATTATACTTTGGCCAAGATGTTGGTGAGGATGGATCTGAAAATGCCGGCTTTGGATCGCCTACTCGCACTAGTATTTTCGATTACATAGGCGTACCCGCTCATCAAGCATGGATGAATAACGGTAAGTTTGATGGCGCAAAACTCACTAACGAACAAGCTGCTTTGCGTGAGTACTATAAAGCAATTATGGCTTTAAATAGCTTACCTGCTGTTGTAGGCGGCGATATGCAAAAGCTTAACCTTACAGGTAGCGATCGTATTGTTGGGTTTAGCCGAACGCTAGGGCAGCAAACAATTTTGGTACTAAGTAACTTCAGTGAGCAAACACAGAGTATCTCCGTTGATTTATCTCAGGAGCAAGTAACAAAACTGGGAGAAAGCTCACTAATTGTTGATTTACTTGAGCAACACCAAGTGGAACTTAAAACACACTCACAAGGCACCAAATTTAACCTGACACTTGATGCATTTAGCAGCGCAGTATTAATAAATAAGGCTAATAATGAATAATCAAAATAATAATACCGATAAGCCAAATTTAAGTTTTTGGCAAATATGGAACATGTGCTTTGGCTTTTTAGGCATACAGTTTGGTTTTGCTCTGCAAAACGGCAATGTAAGCCGAATATTTCAAACATTAGGCGCACAAGTTGATGATATTCCTATTTTATGGGTTGCAGCTCCGCTTACAGGCTTAAT
>NZ_NTLW01000311.1:0-3338 GCF_002632075.1 Pseudoalteromonas sp. ESRF-bin5
AGTGTAGCGCGCACAACATCTGCGTCATGACCGTCAACAAGCATGTCAACGCCTTTACGCATAAATGGGTTTGGGATTTCAGCTTCTTCGAGTGCTAAAAAACCACCTTTACGAGCAGAATCCGCAAGCTCTACTGCTTTTTCTATTAACTCTTCTGGCGACTCAATTTTAAACATGAATGCCTTACCAACCACCTTACCTATCCCTAAAAACTGAGACATAGTGAAGTTTGATAAAACAATAAACAGCGAGCCACCAAATACAATTACACTTGAAGGCGCATCGGCAAACATGCCCATTTCACCGCTACTACTCATAAACATAGACATGACAATTAAGCCTATTGCGCCTAGGATCCCTATTATGGTTGCTAAATCCACATTTCCTCCAGAGATTTCATGTTTAAATGCCTTATCATAAACTTTTTATTATTAACTGCTTATCGGCAACATACTGAATTGCTTAAGTCATTTTTGTAAATAAACATAAAAGTTATATTTATTATTTTATATCAAGTTAGACGCTCTGCCTAATTATCGAGTTTTCCTGACTAATAACACTGATTAACACGCGATTAATCGTGCTAAATGTAAAAAACTCATATCATCCTTTGACCTAGTTTAGCATTCCCCCTAAAATTGGCTCCTAAATTTATCATGTAAGCTGAAATAAAGATGGCGACTAAAAAACCTGAAAACTTAAGTTTCGAAAAAGCACTAGAAGAATTATCAACAATTGTTAGTGAAATGGAACAAGGTGATTTATCGCTTGAACAATCATTAAAGCAGTTCGAGCGTGGTATTGCACTCGCTGGTGCGTCATCTGAAAAACTACAGCAAGCAGAACAAAAAGTTTCTATTTTAATGGGCAATAGCGAAAAGTCAGCACTTACAAACTTTAATAATGATATGGAATAGTTGTGAGCATAAAAGACTATATTGAACGTGCTCAAAATGATGTAGCTACTACACTCAATAGCTACTTTGAACAACCGCTCGATAGCGATAAAACAATAAAAGAAGCCACTCATTACAGCTTATTTAATGGTGGAAAAAGGCTGCGCCCTTTTTTGGTGTACGCTGTTGGTGAAATGCTAGGCGCTAAAAAAAGTGACTTAGACGTTTTGGCTGCAGCCATAGAATGCATTCATAGTTATTCATTAGTACATGACGACCTACCAGCTATGGATGATGACGATTTACGCCGCGGCTACCCCACTTGCCATATTGTGTATGGCGAAGCGCAAGCCATTTTAGCGGGTGATGCATTACAAACTCTTGCCTTTGAACTTATAGCCACACATAACTTTAATTGCTCAGCGCAATCACAAGTAAAAATGATTGCTGCACTTGCACATGCATCAGGTATTGAAGGAATGGTGGCAGGACAAGGTTTAGACATTGCCGCAACTGACAAAGTTGTTTCTGTACAAGAGCTTGAGCGCATCCATAAGTTAAAAACCGGTGCACTAATTAACTGTGCTATAACACTAGGTGCACTGTGCAGTGAAAAAGCAGATGAACAAACTTTAGAAAACTTGAGCGTTTTTGGGTATGCTATAGGGCTGGCATTTCAAGTACACGACGATATTTTAGACGTGGAAGGTGACACCTTTATACTAGGTAAACCACAAGGCTCAGATATAGAAGCGAATAAAGCGACATACCCGGCGTTATTAGGTATGCTAGGCGCTAAAGAAAAGGCGCAAAATTTAATAACACAAGCCCACGAAGCGTTAGCACTTATTGATGCAGATACTACGCTTCTTGCGTCGCTGGCAAATTACCTTATTGAACGTGACCACTAGTCACAGTTTAAGCGTATTGCAAATAGCACTGACATTATTACTTAACATTCGTTGTTCACTCCCATTTGAAAGCGAATGTGATCGAAGGATATAAAAAAGCCATGACACTTGATAGTAGCAAGTATCCATTACTTAACTTGGTTGACAAACCAGCTCAATTACGAGACTTAGCGCAAGATAAACTTCCCGAGTTTAGCAATGAGCTACGTGAGTATTTACTTAACTCTGTATCGCAAAGTAGCGGTCATTTAGCGTCTGGTTTAGGCACAGTTGAGCTTACAGTTGCACTTCATTATGTATATAACACACCAGAAGATCGTGTAGTGTGGGATGTTGGGCATCAAGCCTACCCGCATAAAATCTTAACGGGTCGCCGCGACCAAATGCATACTATTCGCCAAAAGGATGGTCTGCACCCATTCCCATTTAGAGATGAAAGCGACTACGACACATTCAGTGTTGGCCATTCTAGCACCTCAATTTCTGCAGCTTTGGGCATGTCAATTGCAGCGCAAAAAGAAGGTGCAGGGCGTAAAACGGTTGCAGTTATTGGTGATGGCGCTATTACTGCGGGTATGGCATTTGAGGCGATGAACCATTTAGGCGATGTAAAATCAGACATGCTTATTATTCTAAATGATAACGAAATGTCGATTTCAGAAAACGTTGGTGCATTAACCAACCACTTTGCGCGTATTCTATCTGGTAGCTTTTACACCAACATTCGCGAAGGAAGTAAAAAGTTACTGTCTGGCGTACCGCCTGTTAAAGAGCTTGCCAGCAGAATGGAAGAGCACCTTAAAGGCATGGTTATCCCTGGTACGTTTTTTGAAGAGCTTGGCTTAAATTATATTGGCCCAATTGATGGGCACGATGTAAACATGCTGGTTGATACATTACGTAATATGCGTAATTTAAAAGGCCCACAACTTCTTCATATAAAAACGCAAAAAGGTAAGGGTTACAAGCCAGCTGAAGCCGACCCTATTGGTTACCACGGCGTCCCTAAGTTTGATCCAAACACATCTAGCTTGCCTAAATCAAAACCGGGCGCCCCTACTTTTTCAAAAGTATTTGGCGACTGGCTATGCGACATGGCGCAGCAAGATGATAAGTTAATGGCTATCACTCCTGCCATGCGTGAAGGCTCGGGCATGGTGCGCTTTTCAAAAGAACATGCTGATAAGTATTTTGACGTCGCAATTGCTGAACAACATGCTGTAACTCTAGCCGCAGGTTTTGCATGTGAAGGCTTAAAGCCTGTTGTTGCTATCTATTCAAGCTTTTTACAGCGCGCATACGATCAGCTCATTCACGATGTTGCATTACAAAACCTCCCTGTATTATTTGCCATTGACCGAGCAGGTATTGTTGGTGCCGATGGCGAAACACATCAAGGCGCATACGATCTCAGCTTTATGCGTTGTATTCCTAATATGGTTATTATGGCACCTAGCGATACTAATGAATGCCGCCAAATGTTGTACACCGGTTACAAAGCTAATTGCCCGGTTGCTGTTCGTTACCCTCG
>NZ_NTLW01000008.1:0-1346 GCF_002632075.1 Pseudoalteromonas sp. ESRF-bin5
GTGGTAACGCTATAACCCGACTCTGTTTTTTGTACATTAATCACTTCACTGCGCAAGGCTATATTTACACCTGCCCACTCGCATTCAGTAAGAAGTATATTAACAATATCTTGCGCACTATTATCACAAAACAGCTGGCCTAACGTTTTATGATGGTATGCCAAACCGTGGCGGTCCACCAGCTCAATAAAGTCATATTGCGTATAACGGCTCAAACATGATTTAACAAAATGTGGATTGCTGCATAAGTAATTTTCCGTTGCTGCATTCTCATTTGTAAAATTACAGCGCCCGCCACCACTAATTAAAATTTTACGACCCGGCTTTTTACCCATATCAAGTACTGTAACACGTCGGCCTCGGTATCCAGCTTGTGCTGCACACATTAATCCAGCCGCTCCCGCGCCAATTACAATTACATCTACCTGGGTCATCTATTTATCTCACTTAACAATTTGCTCGATTATAGCAAAAATTAGTTGCCAACAATGCTCCAATTTAATTATTACAAATAACACAATAAATATACTTTCTACTTTTTAGAAGTATTAAAAACACAAACCAAAAAGCAATACCTTTATGTCATTTTTATTTTATATGATAAATACAAAACAATGAAAAAACCCTTTAAAACGCTCGTTATAACTAAATGAAATAGGGACATAATGATTTAGTATTTTAAATTTATTAACACATAATTTACCTTTGTACCTGCATTGTGACAATCCATCACGATATAACTAATAAAAAAATCTAGGGAAAATTATGACAACAAGTAAAACATTTAATAAGTGTGCAATAGCACTTACCATTAGTACGCTTTTTGCTACTGCATCAAGCATGGCTAACCCAGCACAAGCAATTGGCCCTTCAGTGGCTGATACAACAGCTAAACTTCAAAATCAAAGTGGCTTTGAAACGCAATTCATCATTAAATATAAAAATAACAACGTTGATGCACTGAGTTACTCTACTGCAGATGAAAGCCCTGTAAACATGAAAGCACGTGCAAAAAACTTTGTTAAAAACTTTGCCTCTAAAAAAGGAAAAGTTAAAGCAAAGTACATTCGCGCAATGGCACTAAATAACCACCATGTTATGCGAGCAGATAAAAAACTTAGCGCAGCAGAAGCACAAGAGTTTATGCAAGAAATGGTTGATTCAGGCAACGTTGAGTACATTGAAGTTGACCAAATGTTAAAACCTTTTGCGACACCTAACGATCCGCGCTATGGCGACCAGTGGCACTACTATGAGCAAGCTGGCGGTTTGAACTTACCAACAGCTTGGGACACCGCAACAGGTAGTGGTGTAGTAGTGGCTGTTCTTGATACAGGTTACCGCCC
>NZ_NTLW01000195.1:0-4073 GCF_002632075.1 Pseudoalteromonas sp. ESRF-bin5
CATTGGCCGCGCGAAAAACGACGTAATCGCGACCTGTCGTTAAATCAAATTAAGCGTGAAGATTTAGCCTCTACATACCCTGGTTTTAACTGGGATGTATATTTTGAGCAAACAGGATACAAAGTTCCTCAACTTAATGTATCTCAGCCTGAACCGGTTAAAGCCATGATTGAGCTTATCAATAATGAAGATTTAGCGGTTTGGAAAGACTACTTAACCTACCATGCAATTAGCGGTAATGCAGGTTTACTTTCTGAAGATATTTTTAATACACGTTTTGCATTTTATGGCAAAGAACTAAACGGCCAGCAAGAACCACGCCCTCGCTGGAAACGTGCAATTAACGAAATGTCGGGCACAAGCTCGCTTGGCTTTGCTATTGGTAAAATTTACGTTGACCAATACTTTCCTGAATCATCTAAACAACAAATGTCTGAACTGGTTGAAAACCTGCGTTCAGCATTAGGTGAGCGAATTGATAATCTTGATTGGATGGGCGCTGAAACGAAGGTAAACGCACGTGCTAAGTTAGCAGCATTTGTTCCAAAAATTGGTTACCCAGATGTATGGCAGTCTTACGATGGTTTAACTATTAGCCAAAACGATTTAGTAGGTAACGTTAAAAACATGCGTGAATTTTTCCGCGCTGAAAGCGTAGAAAAAGAACTACAAAAAACTGACCGTAACCGTTGGGGCATGACACCACAACGTGTAAATGCATACTACAATAGCTCGTTTAACGAAATTGTATTTCCAGCCGCTATATTACAACCTCCGTTTTTTGATCCAAATGCCGATCCAGCGGTTAACTACGGCGGCATTGGTGCTGTGATTGGCCACGAAATGGGTCATGGATTTGATGATCAGGGTTCAAAATCTGATGCTAACGGTATTCAACGTAACTGGTGGACAGACGAAGACCGTGCTGCATTTGATGCAAAAGCAGACCAACTTGCCGCACAGTACAGTAAATACGAACCTATTGAAGGTAACTTTGTAAACGGGCGTAATAGCTTAGGCGAAAATATTGGTGATGTGGGTGGTTTAGCCATGGCTTACCACGCATACAAACTAAGCCTAAATGGTAAAGAAGCGCCTGTCATTGACGGTGTAACAGGCGATCAACGTTTCTTTTTAGCTTGGGCACAAGTATGGAAAGAAAAACGTACTGAGCAAAGTATGTTAAATCAACTACGCGGTGGTACGCATGCACCAGGTCGCTTTAGAGCACAAGCACCACGTAACCACGATGCTTGGTACAAAGCATTTGACGTTAAACCTGGTGATGCCTTGTATTTGCCAGAAGAAGAACGCGTTCGTATTTGGTAATTACACTAATACGTATGTAAACAAATACTAAACAGCCCGCAACAGCGGGCTGTTTTATTTTATGCAAATGGCTATTTTAACTTTTTTACTATTAATGTTCCCCATTCCGTACTAGCCCTTAATGCCATTTACCTTTAGAATACGGTCTATTATTTTTTCAGTTATTTATAAAATTAAGGCGAAACGCAGATGGGAAGAGCTTACCAAAACAAAAAAGATTCAATGGCTAAAACTGCGGGTGCTAAAACTAAAGTTTACTCTAAGTACGGTAAAGAAATTTATATTTGTGCTAAAAATGGCGGTGTAGATACAGATGGTAATCTATCATTACGCCGTTTAATTGAACGTGCAAAAAAAGACCAAGTACCAGCACACGTAATTGAACGCGCAATTGAAAAAGCAAAAGGCGGCGGCGGTGAAGACTACGCAGCAACACGTTACGAAGGTTACGGCCCTGGTAACTGTATGATTATTGTTGATTGTTTAACCGATAACAACAAACGTACATTTGCAGACGTACGCGTTTGTTTTACAAAAGCAAATGCTAAAATTGGCGCACAAAACTCGGTGTCACATTTATTTGATCACTTAGCTATTTTTGTTTTTGATGGCGACGATGATGAAGCTGTTCTTGAAGCGCTTATGATGGCTGACGTTGATGTAACCGATGTAGAAGTAGACAGCGGTAAAGTAACCGTATTCGCACCTCATACTGAATACAACAACACACGTACTGCATTAGAAGAAATGGGCATTTCGGAATTTGACGAAGACTTAATTGCGTTTGTACCACAAGTAGAAGCGCCAATTGAAGGTGAAGATGTTGAAGTAATGGAGCGCTTTTTAGCAATGCTAGAAGATTGTGACGACGTACAAAACGTTTATCATAACGCGCAATTCTAAACCTCATCTACATGTTAATTAAAGCCAACAGCCATGTTGGCTTTTTTATTTACAGGGCTTTATAAATTAATGAATACCCTTTCAGAGCTAAAGGCTGGTAAGTTAGCCGGTGCAAAGCACTTACAGCTGGTTGAGCAACTATCTAAGTTTCCCACAGACATTTTTAAGCTTGCCGATACACTTGAAGTACTTGATCTTTCTAATAATAATTTAAGTGATTTACCAGACGAGTTTGCGTGTTTGCATCGCCTTAAGCGTGTGTTTTTGTCGTTTAATCAATTTAAACATATACCCACAGTATTGGCTAAATGCCCTGCTTTAATTATGGTTGCGTTTAAAGGCAACCAAATATCGGAGTTTGCACCAAACAGCCTGCCAAAAAATATTGAGTGGCTTATTCTCACCGATAATAACTTACACGAATTACCTGACGATTTTGGTAATTACAACCAGCTTAAAAAGCTTGCACTTGCGGGTAATAACCTAAAAAAATTACCGATAAGTATGGCTAATTGCACTAGCTTAGAGCTTGTAAGGCTCTCTGCAAATAACCTAACAAAACTCGATGACTGGCTACTAGAATTACCAAAACTTGCTTGGCTTGCTTTTGCAGGTAACAACTTTAATAAAGCGCAGTGCTTAACTAAAAGTACGTTGAAAAATACTCCACTTGAAAATTTTCAGCTTAAAAAAGTAATAGGCCAAGGCGCATCGGGTGTTATTCATCTTGCAAAAGCAGAACGTAATAATGTTGCAGTGAAACTTTTTAAAGGCGCGATCACCAGCGATGGTTACCCACTTGATGAGGTGAATTGCTGCCTACAAGCTGCTAATCATGCAAACTTAATAAAGGTATTAAGCTACATAGAGCAAAGTGAACAACTTGGCTTAGTAATGGAGTTAATAGATACCAATTATACTAATTTAGGGTTACCACCAAGTTTAGAAACATGTACACGCGATACGTTTAATGACGGTTGCAACTACTCAATAGAAGCTGTTTATAAAATAGCAAAACAAATGGCAAATACGCTTACTCACCTTCATACGAATAAGGTAAGCCACGGCGATATTTACGCCCATAACACCATGATAAATGAACACTATGACGTTTTATTTGGTGATTTTGGAGCAGCTACAAATCTAGCTATGCTTAGCGAATATCAGCAACAGCAAATACAATTAATAGAAGTCCGCGCTTTTGGTTGTTTAATAGAGGATTTACTAAGTACTGTTAGCGCTGCAGTTAAGCAAGACGAATTGTTTGGTAAAATGTCCGATATAGCAACGCGTTCTACCAACAGCGTTATTGCATCGCGCCCTAGCTTTAAAGCATTAAGCACCTTATTAAACGAATTGGTATAAATTAAGAAAAAAAAAGCCTGCATAATGCAGGCTTGGTTGGATAAAGCTAAACTTTTACAGGGTCAATTATAAGTACTGACCTAATGCTTTAACTTGGTCTAACATGCGGTTTGAGAAGCCCCACTCGTTATCGTACCAAGCCATTACTTTAACTAGTTTGCCTTCAGCTTTTGTTTGCGTTGCATCAAAAATTGATGACGCAGAGTTGTGATTAAAATCAATAGAAACAAGCGGAAGCTCGTTGTACTCTAAAATTTCTTTCATTGAACCTGTTGCTGCGGCTTTCATTACTTCGTTAATTTCTTCAGCAGTTGTTTCGCGCTTAGTAATAAACGTAAAATCAACTAAAGAAACATTAATAGTAGGTACACGTACCGACATACCGTCTAATTTACCCGCAAGCTCTGGAAGTACTAAGCCAACGGCTGCAGCAGCACCTGTTTTAGTTGGGATCATAGATTGTGTTGCACTACGCG
>NZ_NTLW01000324.1:0-1257 GCF_002632075.1 Pseudoalteromonas sp. ESRF-bin5
CCTTTTGACATATCAGCAAGCATATTGATTGGATCAGTTAAAGCGTCAGAGAACAGTGAAGGTTTTGCAGCTTCACGTAAAAGATCGATGCTGTGCAACGTATCTTCGTAAGGGGGGATTAAGTAAGTACTTTTAGTCTCTTTAAGTCGCTGTAATAAACCACTATAAAGTGCACCTTGGCGCGAAGCATCTAAAGTAATTACATCAACAACATTTGAAAGCTCTGGCTGTTGTTTTTTTAAAAGCGCACCATACTCTTTAAGTAACACAGCATTGCGTATACTGCCATTATCTAGCGCACTACCTAGCTGTGATAGCTCAGCATCCGCTTTTTTTATAGACTCTTGAATTGTTTGTTGTAGCTGCTCTTCTTTAGATTGACAACCCATAAGCACCGTAAACAAACAAAACAGGCTTATAAGTTTCCAAACTTTACTATTCGACATTCATGTCACCTGATTTACTAAATTAACACAGCTAGTCTTACACAGGTCACTTAGTAAGCCAAGAATGAAATTGCAACAAAATGAGAAGAGATGTAAAGAATAAAGTAGATCACAAAACTCAGTAGTCAAAGGTAAAAAGTTTATGATCTAGACACGGGATAAAATTGACTTAACCTTACGTTGGTTGGCATTTTTGATGGAGATGATATTAGTTTGGTTCTTTATTTTATCCAAGAAAGTAAAAAAACCGTCACACTGCTGTAACAGGTCTCTATTATTTGAGCCTGTTAATGTCATGGTGCCCACAGCGGTAGAGAGTCACATAGCACATGGGATACTATCATTGGTTGGGGCTCGCCTTCGCGCTGTTTTGTGTCGCTACTGAGTTCGGCATGGCCTCTTGGCTATTTACTAAACCCCAGACAGCAAAAAATCCGTTACATTGATTGAGCGGGTTTTTCTTATGTGAAGTCGGTGCGCTAGTAATAACCAACGCGCTGTCCACAAAGAGGCGCTTCGCTCAACAGACGCGACGCTTTAGAGAATGGAATGCTGAAGATTACTTTTCTGCAGACGTAAAAAAGCCCGACTATTGCTAGTCGGGCTTTCTACAATTTGAAGCCTGGTAATGTCCTACTTTCACATAGCAAATGCTACACTATCATCGGCGCTGTTTCGTTTCACTACTGAGTTCGGCATGGAATCAGGTGGGTCCAAAACGCTATTGTCACCAAGCAAATTTGGGCGTTAATCCGTATTCCTACGCACTAACTGAATTTGGAAAATATCTGATAATATTTTTTAAGTCTTT
>NZ_NTLW01000002.1:0-1476 GCF_002632075.1 Pseudoalteromonas sp. ESRF-bin5
GCATAGAGCAAGAACGTATTGCAGCACAGCAAGCAGAAGCGCAGCGCATAGAGCTAGAACGTGCTGCAGCACAGCAAGCAGAAGCGCAGCGCATAGAACAAGAACGTGCTGCAGCAGAGCAAGCAGAGGCCCAGCGTTTAGAGCAAGAACGTATTGCAGCACAGCAAGCAGAAGCACAGCGCATAGAGCAAGAACGTATTGCAGCACAGCAAGCAGAAGCGCAGCGCATAGAGCTAGAACGTGCTGCAGCAGAGCAAGCCGAAGTGCAGCGCTTAGAACAAGAACGTATTGCAGCAGAGCAAGCCGAAGTGCAGCGCTTAGAACAAGAACGTGTTGCAGCAGAGCAAGCTAAGAAAGAAGAAAAGCCTAAGAAAGAAGGCTTTTTTTCACGTCTTAAAAAAGGATTACTAAAAACCCGCGTTAATATTGGCGCAGGATTTTCCTCTATTTTTAGTGGTAAAAAAATAGATGATGACCTTTTTGAAGAGCTTGAAACTCAATTATTGACGGCTGATTTAGGCGTAGATACCACCATGAAGTTAATCGATAGACTAACGGACGGTGCAAATAGAAAGCAGCTTAAGGATGGTGATGCTTTATATGAGCTAATGAAGCAAGAAATGGCAGCGATGCTAAAGACTGCTGAACAGCCATTAACAATACCAGCAGAAAAAAAACCGTTTGTGATTTTAATGGTAGGCGTAAATGGGGTTGGTAAAACAACTACGATTGGTAAGCTCGCTAAGCAATTTCAAAATGAAGGTAAGTCGGTCATGCTTGCTGCGGGTGACACTTTTAGAGCTGCTGCGGTTGAACAACTTCAAGTATGGGGTGAGCGCAATAGTATTCCAGTTATAGCACAGCATACCGGAGCCGATAGTGCATCGGTGGTATTTGATGCTTTTCAGGCCGCAAAAGCGCGTAATGTCGATGTGTTAATTGCTGATACAGCGGGTCGTCTGCAAAATAAAGATAATTTGATGCAAGAGCTTGAGAAAATAGCTCGTGTAATGAAAAAAATAGATCCTGATGCACCGCACGAGGTGATGCTAACAATAGATGCAGGTACAGGGCAAAATGCGATTAGCCAAGTAAACTTGTTTAACCAATGTGTAGGTTTAACGGGTATTACTTTGTCAAAACTTGATGGTACAGCAAAAGGTGGGGTTATTTTTGCTGTAGCTGATAAGTTTAACATTCCAATTCGTTATATTGGTGTTGGTGAAGGTATTGATGATTTGCGTTCGTTTAAAAGCGATGACTTTATCGATGCATTATTTAGCCAAGATGAGGACGACGCTTAATTTACCAAGAAGGGAGCTTGCTCCCTTTTTAATTGCGAGGAATACCAATTGCATTAACACTTTAATGAGGTTGGCATAATAAAAAATGATAAATTTTCAGCAAGTAAGTAAAACCTATCCAGGGGGGCATCGTGCCCTCGAAAAAGTTAATTTTCATATAAAACCTGGCGAA
>NZ_NTLW01000074.1:0-7326 GCF_002632075.1 Pseudoalteromonas sp. ESRF-bin5
CAAGGTATAAAAGCACGCGTGGCATTGAGCGCCTTAACGGCAAAATCGAGCGCGGGCGACATAAATTTTGAGCCAGGGAGTATTATTATTCCGGCTGGTTTACAAACACAACAAAACTGGATTACTTTGTTAAACACTGCGCAAAGTGAATTTGGTATTGCCATAAAACCTATTACAACAGGCTTAACCAGTAAAGGTGCTGATTTAGGTTCACGCTCTATGGCAGTTGTTAAAGCCCCCAAGGTTTTACTTATTGGCGGCCAAGGCACTAGCCAGTACGAAGTAGGTGAAGTGTGGTATTACCTAGATAGGTTTGTAGGTGTTGCACCCACAATTGTTGAAATGACGCGTTTAAGTTCACTTGAGCTCAGTGATTATAGCCATATTGTGTTGGCCCACGGCAATTACAATAGCTTAACAGATGCAGAAAAAGTAGCGATTAAAAGCTGGGTAAGAAAAGGCGGTGTTATTTGGGGCCACAAAGGCGGCGCTAAATTTTTAGTCGACCAGCAACTACTTAAAGCAAATTATTTATCGCGACAGGATTTAGCTGGTGCTTTCAAAACTGAAGGCTTAAGCTATGGCGATAAAGATCATCTAGCGGGGCGTCAGCGTATTGCTGGGGCTATTTTTAACACTAGTGTGGATTTAACGCACCCATTAACTTTCTCACTCACGCGCGACACCTTACCGGTATTTAAAAACAGTACATGGTTACTTGAAGCGTCAGATGCCCCTTTTGTAAATGTACTAACCTACACAAAACGCCCGTTGTTAGCTGGCTTTACTGACTCTGTAAATGTAGAACAAGTAGCTGAAGGCGCTGGTTTAATAGCACATTCGTACGGACGCGGCAGTGTTATTGCTATGACTGACAACCCCGTATTTAGAGGTTACTGGTATGGTACAAGTCGATTGCTTAGCAATGCACTGTTTTTAGGCCATACATTCCGCGCAAGTGGTCAGTAACATAAATTAACTAAATTGGCGTTAAACAGGTTGTGAATGCCCACACTTGTTTAGCGCCGGCTTTCTTTAAAGCCTGAGTTGCGGCATTTAATGTTGCGCCGGTTGTCATAATGTCATCAACAATAGCGACTGTTTTACCGCTCATATCTTCAGTACATATAAATGCATGGGTTAGATTTTTAATACGTTTTGCTTTAGTGAGCTGCGATTGCGCATGGGTTTTTTTATTACGAATAAGCGCATTATTTAAAACAACGCGAGAGCACAAACAAGGGTGCCATACTTGGCTTACTTGATTAAAACCTCGCTTTAAAAATCGGCTTTTATGCAAAGGTAAAATTATAAATAAATCAGGAGATTGCGTGCTGTATTTAAAAAACGCATTGAGCTGCCTGTGTACAACCTGCTGAAGTGCTTTTTTGTAATGTATTTGGTTACTAAATTTAAGTTGGGTTAGCCACTGCTCAAATGGAGGGCGGTAAAAAGCGCAAGCAAATAACCTGTCAAATTCGCAGTTAGGAAACATATCAACAATATCAGGTCGGTGAAGTAAATTTGGGTGTTTAGTTACATCTAGTAATGCTAAATCTTCTAAGCAATATTCGCATAAACCTAGGCTTGCACTTACAGGGCATTTGCACTGTACGCAATACGACGGGAACAGCCAGTTAAACAGACCTTTCATGAGATAGTGCCTTCCATTGCAATCATCTTTTTAAACGTTATTATGAGCCTAAGTTTGGTTAAGAATATGCAAATATGCAAAAAGAGTTAGTACTTTTACATGGTTGGGGAATGAATCAAGGCGTTTGGCAACTCATACAGCCAGAGCTTGAAAACTTATATACAGGAGAAGTGCGTAGTCTTGATTTGCCTGGGTTTGGTAATAGCGCAACCACATTACCAACCCCGTATAATTTGCATGATGCCGCTATGCAATTAAGCCAACAGTTAAAACCTCATTCTATTTTAATGGGGTGGTCTTTAGGTGGTTTGTTTGCTCTATACATTGCAAAACATTGGCCTGAAAAAGTATCGAAGGTTATTTTAGTCGCATCGACACCTTATTTTGCAGAGCATTGTAAATGGCCGGGAATTAGTGAAAAAGTACTAACTCAGTTTAAAGACCAATTGGTTAATCATAGAGAAAAAACCATTGAGCGCTTTTTGGCTATTCAGGCTATGGGAAGTGAGTCAGCGAGAGATGACATAAAGCAGCTTAAACAATTGCTAAATCAATATTCAGCACCTAACAGTGAGGCGTTAACCGCCGGTTTAGATATTTTACAAAATGATGATTTACGCGATTTATTTGCAACGTGTCCGGTAAAAATTATGGGTGTATTTGGTCGCTTAGATGCATTAGTGCCGTATAAAGCAATAGCTAAAATGTCAGTACTAAATGCTGAGTTTGAATACCAAGTAATAGATAAAGCATCTCATGCTCCGTTTATTTCTCACAAAAATGAGTTTTTATCTATCGTTAAATCAATGCTTTAAAAATGCGACGATAATTGCGTCCCGTAAAGCTTTATTTTGCGCACAAACTGAGCGATAATTAAACAATATTTAAGTGGTGGAGGTTTACCATGTCAATCGGATCTGTATTTAATAATGGTGTTGAAGGGTTTAACCGTGCAAGCCAAGGTATTGAAAAGGCCAGCGCAGAAATAAACCGTGCCAGTATAGAACAGCAAGATGATGCGCAACTTGCACAACAGCGACAGTTAGTTGCAGCAACGCCGGACGAAGCAGTAACAGCGCCGGTTGCTCAGCCAGCGCGTATTGACGAATCACTTGTTAACCTAAAAGTTGAAGAATTTAACGCTAAAGCTAATGCGCAAACAATTCAAACAGCTGATGACGTACTAGGTACGTTAGTCGACATAAAAGTGTAATTTAATGAATATTGTCACGCCATTTCCATCAATTAATATAAACACAGCCAATGTTTATACGGAAACCGCCCGTCGTGACAATCAACTGCGGGAAGTCATTCCTGCTCCTTCTGCAAATAGCGCAAGTAATACCGAAACCAAAGCGCAAAGCGATGCAGAAAAAGCCAAACTACCGGGTAATAATGAGGGTGCAACGTATAGTGCATCAGGTAAGTTAGCTGACGAAAAAGTGGTTCAAGCGCGCGACGATGAAAACGCCGAGAACCCAGAGGAGTCTGAAGAGCAAAAAGCGCAGCAACAAGAGTCTGAGCAAGAACAGCAAGTTTTAGAGCAAGAGCAGCAGCAAATAAAAGAGCTAAAAGCGCGCGATACTGAAGTGCGTATTCACGAACAAGCTCATGCTTCTGTAGGCGGTAAATATGCGGGTTCGCCAAGTTACGAATATCAACGTGGTCCTGACGGCACTAACTATGCAGTGGGCGGCGAGGTACAAATTGACGTTGCTGAAATTCCAGGTGATCCCCAAGCAACCATAGAAAAAATGCAAACGGTTAGAGCTGCAGCCCTAGCTCCAGCGGAGCCTTCGGGTGCTGATCGATCAATAGCGGCGGACGCGACTCAAAAGCTGGTAGCAGCTCAGGCTGAACTTGCAGCGCCTCAAAATGATGAAGACGACAGCGCTGAAAACAATAGCAAAGCGTCATTTACAAGCAGTGAAACTCAAGAAACTAAAACGGCAGAAAGTGAAGAGCAAACACGAGATGCAGACGTGGAAGCACGCGCAGGACGAATTGCTAATTTTTATCAAATGGCAACTTCGCCATCCACACAAAGTGGTTTTTCAGCAATCTCTTAGCAATAGCCTGAACTCCGAATATGAAACTCTCTTCAATAAATTGCTTTTAATGCTTACTGATTTGAATTAAAAAAACCGCTTTCGCGGTTTTTTTATTTTAAAGCGTAGAGCGCTTTCCAGTTTTTACTTAAAAGCTAAACAAGCTATATGGCCTACTATTTTTTTACTTTGGCATTCGCAAATGCATCGGCAAACGCGTTACCCATAACCGCATTACCGTTATCACGTTTAGGTTTAGCAGCTTTTGGTTGCGCATTGTTAGTGCGCGGCTGTTGTTTTTGTGCAGCAGGGGCTGGCTTGTTGCTGGTGTCTATTTCGTCGTTTAAACGCATGGTAAAGCTAATACGTTTACGCGAAGCATCAACCTCCACTACTTTAACTTTTACAATGTCGCCCGCTTTAACTACTTCGCGAGGATCAGATATAAACTTATTCGTAATCGCCGAAATATGCACTAACCCATCTTGGTGAACACCTACATCTACAAACGCACCAAAGTTAGCAACATTCGATACAACACCTTCTAAAATCATACCTGGTTTTAGGTCACTTATTTTCTCTACACCTGCTTTAAACTCAGCCGTTTTAAACTCTGGACGTGGATCGCGACCCGGCTTATCAAGCTCAGTAATAATATCGGTAACCGTAGGTAAACCAAATTTTTCGTTGGTGTAGTCGTTAGCAACGAGCTTGTTTAAAAATTCGCTGTTACCAATTAATGTGGTTACTTCTGCGTTGTTTTTTTCGCAAATTTGCTTAACAACAGGGTAGGCTTCAGGGTGAACTGATGAGTTATCAAGTGGGTCGCTGCCATTGTTAATTCGTAAGAAACCAGCAGCTTGTTCAAATGCTTTTGGCCCTAAGCGTTCTACTTTTTTTAGCTCACTACGTTTTGCAAATGATCCATTGGAATCGCGGTAATTTACAATGTTTTGCGCTAAGGTTTTGTTTAATCCTGATACGCGTGTAAGTAAAGGAACCGACGCCATATTTAAATCAACACCTACCGAGTTTACACAGTCTTCAACAACAGCTGTAAGTGTTTGTCCGAGTTGGCTTTGCGACACATCGTGTTGATATTGGCCTACACCAATTGATTTTGGCTCTATTTTAACAAGCTCAGCAAGCGGATCCTGCAAGCGACGTGCAATCGATACCGCGCCACGTAATGACACATCTAAGTCAGGAAATTCGTTAGCTGCAAATTCAGATGCTGAGTAAACCGACGCGCCAGCTTCGCTCACCATAATTTTATTAAGTTTTAACTCGGTATTTGCTTTCATAAGCTCAGCAACCAATTTGTCTGACTCGCGCGACGCTGTACCGTTACCAATGGCAATAAGTTCTACTTTGTGTTGGCGGCAAAGTTGCTCTAGTGTACGCAGCGATTTATCCCAATGGTTTTGCGGGGCATGAGGGAAAATAGTTTGCGTAGTTAGCAGTTTGCCTGTGCTGTCTACAACAGCAATTTTGCAACCGGTACGTAAACCGGGATCAAGACCAAGTGTTGTGCGTGGACCTGCAGGTGCCGCCATTAGTAAGTCTTTTAAGTTTTTAGCAAATACATCAATAGCGCCTGCTTCTGCTTTTTCGCGCATGGCTGCAAAAAATTCGTTTTCTAGGTGTAAACCTAGCTTAATTTTCCAAGCCCATTGCACCACGCTTAAAAGCCAAGTACTCGCTGCTTGGTCGGTAATATTTAAGCGGTAGTGCTGTGCAATCATATTTGCACAAAGTTGAGCAGGGTTTTCAGAACTTGGTTCAGGGTTTACATTTAATTGGAGTATGCCTTCGTTGCGAGCTCGCAGCATAGCTAATGCACGATGAGAAGGAACTTTAGTAAGTAGCTCCTGATGATCGAAGTAATCGCGATATTTAGTGCCCGCTTGTTCTTGACCTTTAATTACTGTGCTTTGTATTGCACCGTTTTGGCTTATGTGACTTCTTAATTTAGCGAGTAATTTTGCATCTTCGGCAAAACGCTCCATTAAAATAAATTTAGCACCATCAAGCACGGCTTTTGTGTCATCAAAGCCTTTATCAGCATTAATGTACTGCTCAGCGTGTTGCTCAGGATTTAAACTCGCGTCGGTAAATAACGCATCGGCTAGGGGCTCTATGCCTGCTTCTATAGCTATTTGGCCTTTGGTGCGGCGTTTTGCTTTATATGGAAGATATAAATCTTCGAGTTCTGTTTTACTTTGCGCGCTAGTGATATCGGCTTTGAGCTCTGCGGTGAGCTTCTTTTGAGATTCGATAGTCGACAAAATAAAGCTACGGCGCTCTTCAAGTTCTCGAAGGTAAGATAAACGCTGCTCTAGTAAGCGCAATTGAGTGTCATCTAAACCGCCGGTGACTTCTTTTCTGTAGCGGGCAATAAAGGGAACAGTTGCGCCTTCATCAAGTAATTTTGTTGCAGCAACAACTTGTTGTTGTTGTGCATTTAGCTCACTGGCTAAACGTGCAGAGATATCGCTCATGCAAAAACCTTTTTAAACAAAAAATAAGACCAGAAATAAATATCTGGGTCGGCTAATTGCTTGAATAATATCACATGAAGTTGTAATAAAAAGCTCTTAAAGCAAGCTATTTAACTTGCTTTAAGACGGTTGCTTTGGTTGAGATAGTTAAGTGTTAAAACAACCTCTAATGAGGGTGGTCTACGCTTTCTAGTACGTCGCTAAACGAATTGGCAATTGGGCTAATATGCAGTGGAATATGTAATGTTTTAGCAATTTGGCGAGCTGAAATTAATCCACATATTTCGTTATTGGCTGTTGTTACTAATAAAAACATCGCCCCTTGATGCTCCATTGTTTGTAAAGCATCGCCCACACAGGCATAACTTAAGCTTTGCATGCTGACACCCATTAGCTGGTTTATTGGGGTCATTACATGGCGAAGGCTCACTTCATTTCGCGGTGTATTTAAACGTTGAGCAATAATAGTAATTTTAGCGCTTTGTAAATCAGCACTAGAAACAATACCTATTAGCTTGTGGTCGTCATCCATCACTAATACAAAGTCAGACTGCTGGCTGCTCGTTTTTTTAAGGGCCTCAGCGATTGTTGCTTCGTGCTGAGCTCGAACAGGTGTTTTTTGCGTAAAGTTATTTACCATTTTTAAAGCGGGTGAGGCCAAATCGATTAACGGTTGATTGTCAGCAAATGGTTTTGCAATAACCCCATGAGAGATATTTTGGGTACGTAATTCTTTAAAGTTAGACATAATATCCACCTATTAGTTAAAAATTTAATTAAATTGAAAGTAATAAATTAAATAACAGGGGGTCCACGTTGGTACGCAGTGCTAAACGGTCTGCTAAAAGATGAACTCTTGTAAAAAGAGTGAGCGCCTTTAGGGAGTGGTTGAGCTGCCTTAAGGGAAGTGACATCAACAAATGAATCTTCGTCAAAGTCAGGAGTTGCCTGATCGGGAATATCTAAGGCAATTAAATTATTTAAAACGGTTGGGTGTTCAAGGTTGGTGTTTTGGTTGCTGGCATGCAAAGTCAAACTCACACTCATAAAAAGTGCAAACAATACGGCATTACTAAATATGCGCTGTACTACGTTTGACATAACCATTACAACCTTTGCTAAT
>NZ_NTLW01000309.1:0-5388 GCF_002632075.1 Pseudoalteromonas sp. ESRF-bin5
TCTGTGTATGCGCGATGCTTAAAAACATCATAATAACTGTTAAAAGAAGACGATATTGGCGTTAACTTGCCTCGCAGGTTCGGGCTATAGCCACCGGTAATGAGCATGGCTGTGCCGCCTTTTGCACGGGCTTCATAAAATGCACGTAAACGTTTTCTGTTATGCCATCCCTCTTCGAGGCCCGTATGCATTGAGCCCATAACTAATCTGTTTCGTAATTGTGTGTGTTTTAATTGTAGTTGTTGTTCTAACATCTCATGCCCCATTAACTGGTCTAACCTGTGTAGATTCACTAATTCTGCTTTAATGATAACGAATAAGCAATATTTGCATGTATTTAATTAATACTTAAGACACGCTTAAAATACGTACTCATCTCAAAATTACTATTTAATGCGAGCGTGTATAGCATAATAAATCCATTGTTTTCGGTAGCTTGAACGTATTTATAAACACTTCGTTACGATTTAGCAGTTAAATTTATATTTATTCTAGGATAAGATGAAACAAATGTATTAGCTGTACCAAATTAAGGAGCTATTTTGATAGCAAAAATTTTCAAAGGTATTTGGGCTGGAATAAACTTTTCTCGTCGATTAATAATCAACTTTTTGTTTGTGCTACTTGTTATTGTATTTATTGCAGGTATATCAAGCGATGATGATAAAATTATTGTAGAGGAAGGCTCTGTTCTTAGGTTGAACCTAAATGGCCCATTGGTTGAAGAAAAGTTATATGTAGATCCTATTGAAGCGGCTTTAAATGACGCAACATCAGGTAACGACGAGCCAAGTGAGATTTTACTCGATGATGTTGTTGAAGTCATAAACGAAGCAGCAAAAGATAGTCGTATTAGTGTACTACTTCTTGATTTACAAGAAATGCCTAAAGCGCATTTAAATAAACTTAAACAAATTACCAACGCTATTGAAGGCTTCAAACAGGCTGGTAAAAAAGTAATCGCTACAGGTTACTACTACACGCAAGCGCAGTATTACATTGCTGCACATGCTGACGAAATAGCGATGCATCCGTATGGAAGCGTAGCTATTGAAGGTTACGGCATGTACCCACTGTATTTTAAAGACGCACTAGAAAAGCTAGAAGTAACACAGCATATTTTTAGAGTAGGTACATTTAAATCAGCTGTTGAACCCTTTATCCGTAACGATATGTCTGATGCGGCTAAAGAAGCAAACCGTGTATGGTTAGGTGCACTTTGGAATGAATATAAGCAAGATGTTTCTGCTGTACGTCCATTCGATGAGTCAAACTTTGATGAAACTATGGATGTTTACCTAGAAAAAATGCAAGCGGCTAACGGTGATGCTGGTAAATATGCACTCGATAATCAATGGGTTGATTCGCTTAAAACAACTCAGCAAATACGCCAACAATTGATAGATTTAGTGGGTGCGCAAGAAGATGGTAAAACATTTAAACACGTATCGTTTCGTCAATACCTGAGCCTGGTTAAGCCTCCTGTCGTTTTTGATAACCCAATTACTGAGAAAGTAGCGGTTGTTGTAGCGAGAGGAACAATTGTAGATGGTGAGCGCAGAGCGGGCGAAATTGGTGGTGACTCTACCGCTGCCCTTCTTCGTAAAGCAAGACTTGATGATAAAGTAAAAGCAGTGGTACTTCGTATTGATTCAGGTGGCGGTAGTATGTTCGCATCTGAAGTTATTCGCGCAGAGGTATTAGCTCTAAAAGCAGCCGGTAAACCTGTTATCGCATCAATGAGTTCTGTTGCGGCATCTGGCGGTTACTGGATTGCATCTGCTGCAAACGAAATTTGGGCTGCACCAAGTACGATTACAGGGTCGATTGGTGTATTTGGTACATTTATGACATTTGAAAATACATTATCAAAAATTGGGGTGTATTCTGATGGTGTTGCAACCACCGAAATGGCAGGTTTTTCTGTCACTCGCCCACTTAACGAAAAAATGGCTCAAGTTATTCAAATGAGTGTTGAAGAGGCTTACGGTCGATTTTTGAATGTTGTAGCTCAGGCTCGAGGCATGACGCCTGAGGAAGTTGATGCAATTGCGCAAGGTCGAGTTTGGATTGCTTCTCAAGCACTTGAACTGGGATTAATTGATAAGCTAGGTGATAAGCAAGATGCAATTGATGCTGCAGCCGCCCTTGCTAAGTTAGAAAACTACGATGTTAAAACAATCACACAAGATTTGAGCCCGCAAGAAAAAATGCTACAAGACATTTTTGGAAGTGCATCAGTGAAATCGATGTTGGGTCTTCAAACAAAAGCACCATCTGTTTTAGCAACACAAGCTAATTTAAACAGCGTCATTCAACAACTGAGTAGTGAAGTTGAAAGCCTCAAGGATTATAACGATCCACAGGGTGTGTACGCTCGTTGTTTAGAGTGTAAAGTTGCACAATAAAGATGCGTGATTCACACTCGTTGCTTTATTTACACTAGCGACAGGTTATACTAAGCCCAGTTTTTTTACTGGGCTTTTTTTATGAAACGTAAACGCATTTATATCGCTTATACCGGCGGTACCATAGGAATGAAAAAATCAAGTCGGGGTTACATTCCCGCAGAAGGTTTCTTAACCGAAACGGTTATGAACAATGCCGAATTTAATCGTGATGAAATGCCCTTATTTGATATTCACGAATACTGTCCACTTATTGATTCATCTGACATGTCCCCTGCGCACTGGCAACTTATTGCAGATGATATAAAAAGCAAATATCAGCAATACGACGGCTTTGTTGTACTGCATGGTACAGACACCATGGCCTATACTGCATCCGCACTTTCATTCATGTTTGATAATTTAACTAAACCCGTTATTGTTACCGGATCGCAAATTCCACTTTCTCAACTACGATCTGACGGACAGGTTAATTTGTTAAATGCAATGTACTTAGCTGCTAATTACCCAATTGCAGAAGTGAGTCTGTTTTTTAATAACCAGTTATTTAGAGGTAATAGAGCTACTAAAGCACATGCAGATGGTTTTGATGCCTTTGCTTCACCAAATTTAGAGCCTCTTGCATTATCAGGCATTAATATTCAACTTATTAAAGGCCAACTAAGTCCTTATGTTGAAAACGAACTTCAAGTAACCACAATAACACCACAGCCAATTGGCGTACTTTATTTATACCCAGGAATAAGTACCGAGGTTGTGAAGAGCCTTGTAAACGATAACATTAAGGCTTTAGTGTTATTAAGCTTTGGCGTGGGTAATGCACCTCAAGACGATAAGTTTTTATCTGTTTTAAGTGAAGCAAGTAATAAAGGAATGATTATTGTTAATTTAACACAATGCCTAAAAGGCCAAGTCAATATGGGCGGTTATGCAACCGGCAACGCATTATTAAATATTGGCGTTATTAGTGGGTATGATATGACTTTAGAAGCCTGCCTAACCAAACTACATTGCCTATTCAGCCAGAATCTAGAAATCGAGACTATTCGCCACTTAATGCAAGATAATATGCGTGGTGAATTAACAAGATAAAGAGTTACACATCTGCAGAATCAAAAAAGGCACGCTTATAGCGTGCCTTTTTGTCTAATAAAGAATTAACGAACTTTAGCGTCAATCTCAACTAGGTCAGTCAAATGGCAGGTTTCACCACTATGGGTTTTAATGCCATGCTCACCAAAATAATCACGCTGGGCTTGAACTAGGTGCCCATTACTTGGTGTTGTTAACGTTGCTAAGTAAGTTTGTGTAGAGCTTAATACAGGAAACGCCAAACCAGACATAACAGCTTGTCCTGTTATCTTACGTAGTGCATTCGCCTCTTTATCGAGTGAATCTATAAATTCGACTCCTTGCGCCACGCTATCTAGGTAGTCAGCTCGAATAATACAACCTGCACGCCAAGTTTGTAATGTTTTCGACAAATCAACTTTCCACTGGTGTGTACGAGATGCGCCTTTAATTAGTGCTAAACCTTGGCGATACGCAAGTAAACTAGCAAGTGTAAATGCATCTTTAAGCTCTTCGAGATCAATATCAACGATATTGGTTGATTTTGAAGCGTACGTCATTTCTTGTGCAGCGGTTGTATCGCAGGCATTGGTTAGGTGTCTGGCTTGAACAGCAGCGACAAGTGATGGTACTGCAATTCCAAACTCTAGCGCGTTTTGTGCAGTCCACAAACCTGTACCTTTTGCGCCAACTTTATTATCAATAAGGTCGACTAGTGGCTCATTTTTATCATTTTCAAGGGTTAATATGTGGCTAGAGATAGAAAGTAAGTAACTATTTAACTGCCCTTGTGACCACTCATCAAATATCGCAGCTACTTCTTTTGGAGAACGGTTAGTTCCTGAGCGTAGTAATTGATACATTTCTGCAATGAGTTGCATAAGTGCATATTCAATGCCGTTGTGAACCATTTTAACAAAGTGTCCACTTGCCGATTGGCCAACACGTGCAAAACAAGAGCTACCATTGTAACTTGCAGCTACTTTTTCAAACCATGGTTCAATACGTTCCCAGCCACCTTCTGACCCACTTGCCATCATTGCTGGGCCATGGCGGGCACCTTCTGCACCACCTGAAATACCCATGGTGGCAAACTCAAATTTATTTTGGTATTTAAGTTTACGCGTAATACCATCTTTATAATTACTGTTACCACAGTCAACTATAATATCATCACACTCTACGCCTGCGTTTACCAGTTCATTACAAACGGTATCTACTAACTCACCCGCAGGAACAAGTAATAAAATAGAACGAGGTGCTTCTAAACGCCTTACCATGTCTCCTAAATCAGAAACAATGTGAAGTTTGTCAGCCATGCCTTGAGATTTAGCACAACTTATTAACTCTTCACCCGCATGTGGGTTTTTGTCATAAGCAACAAGCGTTATCCCCTTTTCTATCAAATTTAGGGCAAGATTTTTCCCCATAACGCCTAACCCGACTAATGCAACTTGCATTTAGTGTCCTCCTCGGTAACAACTATTTGGTTAGAAAATTCAATGTATTCATTCAATAATACCGCATGCTTTATACGTATACAGTAATAAAATACTAACAATGAGCCAATACAAAGTAATATTTCACTACAGGTATAAATGCCTCGCAATTATATCAAATATCATCGAGCAAAGGGTGACTAAAAGCAAAGCAAATTAAAATTATGATCATTGACGCATTTTGACACCGGTGTCATAATGATGACACAATAGTTTTGTATAAAATAGTGGCAATTCTTTTAGCTTTGCCTACAACTAAAGATATAGCTTTATAAAGCTATATCTATCGTAAACAAAATAACCGTCAACCTGCTTTCACCAAGCACACAGGAGAAATTGATGCTAAGACGCACAAAAATAGTCGCTACCCTTGGGCCCGCTACCGATAGAGATAACAACTTAGAAAAAAT
>NZ_NTLW01000034.1:0-2218 GCF_002632075.1 Pseudoalteromonas sp. ESRF-bin5
TCAACTATAATATCATCACACTCTACGCCTGCGTTTACCAGTTCATTACAAACGGTATCTACTAACTCACCCGCAGGAACAAGTAATAAAATAGAACGAGGTGCTTCTAAACGCCTTACCATGTCTCCTAAATCAGAAACAATGTGAAGTTTGTCAGCCATGCCTTGAGATTTAGCACAACTTATTAACTCTTCACCCGCATGTGGGTTTTTGTCATAAGCAACAAGCGTTATCCCCTTTTCTATCAAATTTAGGGCAAGATTTTTCCCCATAACGCCTAACCCGACTAATGCAACTTGCATTTAGTGTCCTCCTCGGTAACAACTATTTGGTTAGAAAATTCAATGTATTCATTCAATAATACCGCATGCTTTATACGTATACAGTAATAAAATACTAACAATGAGCCAATACAAAGTAATATTTCACTACAGGTATAAATGCCTCGCAATTATATCAAATATCATCGAGCAAAGGGTGACTAAAAGCAAAGCAAATTAAAATTATGATCATTGACGCATTTTGACACCGGTGTCATAATGATGACACAATAGTTTTGTATAAAATAGTGGCAATTCTTTTAGCTTTGCCTACAACTAAAGATATAGCTTTATAAAGCTATATCTATCGTAAACAAAATAACCGTCAACCTGCTTTCACCAAGCACACAGGAGAAATTGATGCTAAGACGCACAAAAATAGTCGCTACCCTTGGGCCCGCTACCGATAGAGATAACAACTTAGAAAAAATAATTCGCGCAGGCGCAAACGTAGTACGTTTAAACTTCTCACACGGTGTGGCTCAAGATCATAAAGACCGTGCACAAGCAGTTCGTGATATTGCAAAACGATTGAACAAACATATTGCTATCCTTGCCGACCTTCAAGGTCCTAAAATCCGTGTATCAACGTTTAAAGAAGGCAAAGTAACCCTAGAAGTGGGCGCTAAGTTTATTCTTGATGCAAAAATGGAAAAAGGGCAAGGCGATGTAAGCGCTGTAGGTATCGATTATAAAGAGCTTCCACAAGACGTATCTCCTAACGATTTACTTCTTTTAAATGATGGTTTAATTCAACTTACAGTTGATAAAGTAGTTGATCATCTAGTTCACTGTACCGTTACAGTGGGAGGTGTTTTATCAAATAATAAAGGGATTAACCGTTTGGGCGGTGGATTAACTGCCCCTGCGTTTACTGATAAAGACAAAGAAGATTTAATCACAGCAGCAGAAATCGATGTAGATTATATTGCGGTATCCTTCCCACGTAGTGGTGATGATATGCGTTACGTTCGTTCTTTAGCAGAAGCAGCAGGCTCTAAAGCGCAACTTCTTGCAAAAATTGAACGTGCTGAAGCTGTAGAAACGCAAGAAGCGATTGACGACATTGTACTTGCTTCAGATGCTGTTATGGTTGCGCGTGGTGACTTAGGTGTAGAAATTGGCGATGCTGCGTTAATGGGCAAGCAAAAGCTTATTATTCGTCGTGCTCGTTCATTGAACCGTACTGTTGTTACAGCAACGCAAATGATGGAATCGATGATCGATAACCCAATGCCAACACGTGCTGAAGTAATGGATGTTGCAAACGCAGTGCTTGATGGTACCGACGCTGTAATGCTTTCTGCAGAAACCGCAGCGGGTGATTACCCTGAAGAAACTGTAGCGACTATGGCGCGAGTTTGTTTAGGTGCTGAGTCACAAAAAGAAACACACGTATCTAAGCACCGTTTAGATAGCCGTTTTTCTAATAATGCAGAATCAATTGCTTTATCAGCTATGTATGCAGCAAACCATTTAGACTCTGTTAAAGCTATTGTAACGCTTACTGAATCAGGTAGCACAGCAAAACTAATGTCACGTATTAGTTCGGGTTTACCAATCTACTCACTATCTCGTCATGCTAGTACGCTTGGTCAAACCGCACTTTATCGTGGTGTTTACCCTGTGTTTTTTGATTCAACACAAACAGAAAAAGATGCAATGGTTAAAGCAGCTTTAGATACGCTTGTTGCCCAAGGATCGTTAGCGTCAGGTGATACTGTGATTTTAACGCATGGTGATTCAATGGAAACGGTTGGCGCAACAAATACAATGAAAATTGTTACTGTTGAGTAATTAACGCTTTAAAAAAATGCGAGCTTAGCTCGCATTTTTTATTTCTAACTATAATTTTAGCTCGCTAATGCTGCTTTTACTTTATCTCGGTAACTTCGGCT
>NZ_NTLW01000205.1:0-9616 GCF_002632075.1 Pseudoalteromonas sp. ESRF-bin5
ATATAGAATTGGCCGATTTATTAAATAAAGGCCCTGTCGTTGTTAGTTTTTACCGTGGCGCATGGTGCCCTTATTGTAATTTAGAATTAAAAGCACTGAACGATTTTTTACCTCAATTTAAAACTAAGAGCGCTCAATTGGTGGCAATTTCTCCTCAGCTACCAGATCAAACCTTAACGACTGCCCAAAAAAATGAGCTAGAGTTTGATGTGCTCTCAGATATTGGTAATAAGGTTGCACAGCAATTTGGCTTATTATTTACTCTCGATAAACGTATTCAAGAATTATACACCGGGTTTGGTATTGATTTTGAACACACTTACGGCGATAAAACATACCAACTTCCCCTACCTGCCACTTACGTGATTAACCAAGAAGGTGTAATCACTTATGCATTTTTAAACGAAGACTACACACTTCGCGCTGAGCCATGTGATGTAATGACCGCACTTGATGGAGAAAATAAATAATGCCTTTATTAAAATCATTAAAGCTAATAAGTCTTACACTTGCCCTTGGCGCAAGCTTATTAAGTAGCTCAGTGAACGCTGAAGAAAGTAAAGAAAAACCAAAAGTACTTATTTTTGATGTAAACGAGACCCTGCTTGATCTAACAAGTATGCGCGCCTCGATTGGTAAAGCGTTGGGTGGCAGAGAAGATTTACTGCCTCTTTGGTTTTCAACCATGTTACATAACTCGTTAGTAGATACAGTGACCGGTGATTATCACGATTTTGGCCAAATTGGTGTGGCTTCGCTTGCTATGGTGGCAAATAATAACAATATTAAAATTACCAACGAGCAAGCTAAAACGGCCATTGTTACACCACTTTTATCATTACCTCCACATAGCGATGTGAAAGACGGACTGGCAAAACTAAAAGCGCAGGGCTATAAGTTAGTAAGCTTAACTAATTCGTCAAATAAAGGCGATAAAACTCAATTTGAAAACGCAGGTTTATTGTCATATTTTGACGCGCGTTACAGCATTGAAGATATAAAAATATATAAACCTGATTTACGTGCCTACGAATGGGTACTTAAAAAGTTAAACGTCGCACCGAACGAGGCTATGATGATTGCTGCACATGGTTGGGATGTAGCGGGCGCTAAACAAGCGGGCTTACAAACAACTTTTATTGCACGCCCAGGGAAAGCGTTATATCCGCTTGCGAAAAAACCTGATCACGTTGTGAAAGATTTACATGAATTAGCCGCTCTACTTAAATAACGAGCGCAAATTATAAAATCAATACCCAAGCGGCCATTCTCAGGAAGAGTTTGACCGCTTTTTTATTGCTAAAAACCGCGTGTAAACAATGTATTTAGCCCTTTTAACTGGTAGCAATTTACCCCTCACAACGCTACTATTTAAAATAACACGTTGTGGAGATAATTATGAATAGTCAAAGATTAAGCGAGTTTGAAGAGTATTTTCAAATAAATGAGAGCATTAGGGTTAATTTGTTTGCTGTATCTAATGAGCAAGTACCTAAATCTCAGCTAGCACTTGACGATGATATCCCGCCTCTTTTTAGATTAGCTAACGAAGTAAGTGAGCTTGAACAAAGCTCGTTACGTCCACTTCGAAACTTAGGCGATGTAGCCCAAGAGCTTGCTGCATTTTTGCAGGCGCAATCGCGAAAAATAGATTTAATTATGAGCCATATTTTGGCCTCAGAACAAGCGCAAGAAAATGCAATACACTGCGATAGCTATGGCGGCGGAGGTATTAAGTTTACGTCGTCTGATGTGTATTCTATTGGCCAATCGTTTAGGACAAAACTTTTTTTGCATCATGAGGCATCGGCTGTTTACTGCTACACAGAAGTGGTTGCCATAGAAAAACAAGATAACGACCACTACCAATACACAGTGCTTTTTACGTCTATAAGAAACACTGATCAAGAATTAATAGTAAGAGCAAGTTTACATGCGCAAACGCGCCAACTAAAAAAACGCCAAGAACTAGAGCAACCATTAGACGATTCAAGCTCTGAATAATTGGTTTTACAATACAGTTTATATGGCAAAGCACACCTATTTTTCAAGTGACTTGGAAGTAGCACAACTGCTAAACTAGCAATATCTCTATTTGTATAAAAATGCCATGAACTTTAGACTTTTACCTGAATGGGCTGAGCAAGACGCTGTAATGCTAACTTGGCCACATAAACATACCGATTGGGCCGATAATCTAGCCCGTGTTGAGCCTGTCTATGTTGAGCTTGCAAAGCATATAACACACTACCAATTTTTAGTTGTTGTTGCTCACGACGAAGCCTTAAAAGCACATATCACTGCACTACTTAACCAAGCCAATATTAATTTAGAGCGTGTTCATTTTGTTGTAACACCCACTAATGATACCTGGGCGCGCGATCATGGCCCACTAACATGTGCAAATATTAATGATGAGACCAAATTAAAGGTCTATGATTTTACATTTAATGGTTGGGGCAACAAATTTGAAAGCGCACTCGACAACCAAATTAATAAAGCGGTTTTTGAAAAGCTAAGCAATGCAAACAATGATTACCAAGCCCTAGATATGGTGCTTGAAGGTGGCGGTATTGAGATAAACGAGCACGGCGTATTGCTAACAACAAGCGAATGTTTGCTTAACAAAAACCGTAACCCTGACTTATCGAGCCAAGACATAGAAACCTTATTAAAAACGCATTTAGGTGCCACCGATTTTTTATGGGTCGATCACGGTTATTTAGCCGGCGACGATACTGACAGCCACATTGATACCCTAGTACGATTTGCACCAAACAATACGCTTGTATACGTACAATGTGATGATGAAAATGACGAGCATTTCACCGCACTAAAAGCAATGGAAAACCAATTAAAAAGCTTTAAAACAGCAGGTAACACCCCATATACTTTAGTTGAACTACCGTGGCCTAAGGCAGCGTATGACGATGAAAATTCACGCTTACCTGCAACCTATGCCAATTACTTAATTATTAACAATGCAGTGCTTGTGCCTACATACAACGATGTAAACGACGACCGTGCATTAGCACAGGTTCAAATAGCGTATCCGCAGCACACTATTATTGGCGTGAATTGCCAGCCTATAATTGAGCAATTTGGTAGCCTTCACTGTATTACAATGCAATTACCGCGTGGATTTTTAGCTGGAGCAGCACAATGACAAGCCCTGCAAAATTAACCGTTGCTTCAGTGCAACAAAGCAACAACGATAACGCCGATGAAAACATGGCTAAATCAATAAAAGCCATTCGTGAAGCTGCTCAAAAAGGGGCTCAGCTTGTTGTTTTACAAGAGCTTCATCGTAGCCTTTATTTTTGCCAAACCGAAGACGTTGATGTCTTTGACCTGGCAGAAACCATACCTGGGCCAAGCAGTAACACCTTAGGTGAACTCGCTAAAGAGCTCAATATTGTGATTGTGGCGTCACTGTTTGAGAAGCGCGCAACAGGCTTGTACCATAATACTGCAGTGGTGCTTGAAAAAGACGGTAGTATTGCAGGTAAATATCGCAAAATGCACATACCTGATGACCCTGGTTTTTACGAAAAGTTTTACTTTACCCCAGGCGACTTGGGCTTTGAGCCTATTCAAACATCGGTAGGTAAATTAGGTGTGTTGGTATGCTGGGATCAGTGGTTTCCAGAAGCCGCGCGTTTAATGGCTATGGCTGGTGCTGAGCTATTAATTTACCCAACCGCTATTGGCTGGGATCCCAATGACGACCAAAATGAACAAACACGCCAAAAAGATGCATGGGTTATTAGTCAACGTGCCCATGCGGTCGCAAATGGAGTACCGGTGATTAGCTGTAATCGTGTTGGCCACGAGAGCGACCCAAGCGGACATAGCAGCGGCATTCAGTTTTGGGGTAACTCTTTTATTGCGGGTCCTCAGGGTGAGTTTTTAGCGCAAGCCAACAACATCGATGAACAAATATTAGTGGTAGAAGTTGATCAAAAACGCTCAGAAAACGTAAGACGTATCTGGCCGTTTTTGCGTGATCGCCGAATTGATCACTACAGCGACCTTACAAAAATATACCGCGACTAACTAAAAGAATGGCTCTTACTTGTTAAGGGCCAATCAAATGGAGTAATAAATGGCGTTTGAGCAATGGGCAGCCTTGCCTTGGGTAAAATCTCAAAAAGATAAAATTCAGTGGGGGCAGCTAAGCGGAAGTGGTTTAAGTATTGCCATTGCCGAAGGTGTTAAACAGCAAGAGAACTTAGTATTAATTGTTACACCCGACACCCCCAGCGCGCTGCGCCTTGAAACAGAACTAGAATATTTATTACCTAATAATCCGGTAATGGTATTTCCTGATTGGGAAACCTTGCCTTACGATCATTTTTCTCCTCATCAAGATATTATTTCTGCGCGTTTAGCTACATTAAATACCCTAAAAAAAGAACAGCAAAGCGTATTAATTGTGCCTGTGTCTACGCTTATGCTGCGAACCGCTCCGGCCTCGTTTATTTATGGTTCGACAATAAACTTTAAAGTAGGCGATAAACTCGACACACATAATTTTAGGCAAAACTTAGAGCAAGCCGGTTACCTAAACGTGCAGCAAGTTATGGAACATGGTGAGTACGCAATTCGTGGCTCAATCGTCGATTTATACCCTATGGGTAGTCCGCATCCATTTAGGCTCGACTTTTTTGATGACGAATTAGACACCATTCGTCTATTTGATGTGGAAACGCAGCGCTCTGATGAAAAAGTAGATAAAATTGAACTGCTGCCAGCGCATGAATTTCCAACAAATGAGTCAGATATTGAGCGTTTCAGGATTGGTTACCGTGAAAAATTTGGTGCAAGTTCGGAGCAAGACTCTGTTTACATGCAAGTTAGTAAAGGAAACTGGCCAGCTGGTATTGAATACTACATGCCGTTATTTTTTGAAAGCCTAGCCACTATTTTTGACTACCTGCCTGATAATACAACCGTTATGCAATTGGGCGATTTAGAACACGCTGCGGATAATTTTTGGCACGATGTTAATGTTCGTTACGAAAACCGTAAAGTGGACCCTCTGCGCCCACTACTTGAACCAAATGCCTTATATCAGCCAATTGAAGAGCTGTTTTCTAACTTAGGGCAATTTGCGCGTATTCGTTTATCGCTTGCCAAGCTGGGCACAAAAGCGGGTAATAAAAATTTATCCGTATGTGAATTACCTGCAATAAGAATAGATCATAAACAACACGAGCCCTATGCGGCGTTCATAGACTACGTTACAGCACAAAAGAAGAAAAAAAGTCGCATATTACTGAGCGTTGAGTCGGATGGTCGACGAGAGTCTTTACTCAATATTTTGAAACCCAGCGGTTTAAAGTTTAAAGAGTTTGATACCTTTGAACAATTTACCCAAAGCGATAGTGATGTAGGCTTAATTGTAAGTCCGCTTGAGCAAAGCGTTGTGCTTGGCTCTAAACCTTCTTTATCAATTATTACCGAACAAGAGCTGCTAGGTATTAAAGTCTCGCAGCGCAGACGCCGTAAACATAAGTACGAAGCAAGCCAAGACGCCCTAATTCGTAACTTAGCCGAGCTTAAAGAAGGTCAGCCTGTTGTGCATCTTGACCACGGTGTTGGCCGCTATCAAGGTTTACAAACTATTGATGCAGCAGGTGTAATTACAGAATTTGTGACCATAATATACGCCGGTGAGTCTAAATTGTATGTGCCTGTGTCGGCACTACATATGCTTAGCCGTTATTCAGGCGGTGAAGAAAGCAGTGCACCACTGCATAAGCTCGGCTCTGATGCATGGGAAAAGGCAAAGAAACGTGCTGCAGAAAAAGTTCGTGATGTAGCCGCAGAGTTACTTGATATATACGCACAGCGCCAAGCTAAACCAGGCAATAAATTTACCCTAGACGGACAAGCCTATCGCCAGTTTAGTGAAAGCTTTCCGTTTGAAGAAACCGACGACCAGCGTAATGCAATTGAAGCAGTATTAGGCGACATGCAATCAAAACAAGCGATGGATCGTTTAGTGTGTGGTGATGTAGGCTTTGGTAAAACCGAGGTCGCTATGCGGGCAGCTTTTGTTGCTGTTAACGATGGTAAACAAGTTGCCATTTTAGTGCCCACTACCCTGCTTGCGCAGCAACACTATGAGAATTTTAAAGACCGTTTTGCTGACTTTCCTATCGAAGTGGGTGTGCTTTCTCGTTTTAATTCAACCAAAGAGCAAAAAGACACGCTAGAAAATATGGCGAATGGCAAGCTAGACATTGTTATTGGTACCCACAAACTTATTCAGCAAGACATTAAATTTAACGATTTGGGGCTACTCATCGTAGATGAAGAGCATCGATTTGGGGTACGCCAAAAAGAAAAAATTAAAGCGCTACGTGCAGATGTCGATATTTTAACGCTTACCGCAACGCCTATTCCTCGAACGCTCAATATGGCAATGAGTGGCATGCGCGACTTATCTATTATTGCGACCCCACCGGCCAAACGCTTGGCGGTTAAAACATTTGTTCGCCAACGTGATGTGGAGCTTATTCGCGAAGCCATTTTGCGTGAAATTAAACGTGGTGGCCAAGTGTACTTTTTGCACAATAACGTTGAAACAATTGAACGCGTGGCGCAAGAATTAAGTGAATGGGTACCTGAAGCAAATGTAATTACCGCTCATGGGCAAATGCGCGAGCAAGAGCTTGAGCAAATAATGACCCAATTTTATCACCAAAAATACAATGTAATTGTGTGTACAACCATTATCGAAACCGGTATTGACGTACCTACAGCAAATACCATTATTATGGATAGAGCCGACAAACTAGGCTTAGCACAATTACACCAATTGCGTGGTCGTGTAGGCCGAAGCCACCATCAGGCATATGCCTATTTGCTCACAGGCGACCCTAAAGCCTTATCAAAAGATGCCAGCAAACGTCTACAAGCAATTGAATCATTGGAAGATTTAGGCGCTGGTTTTGCACTTGCTACACACGATTTAGAAATTCGTGGTGCAGGTGAGTTATTGGGTGACGATCAATCTGGGCAAATGCAAACTATTGGCTTTAGCTTGTATATGGAAATGCTTGAGCAAGCAGTGAATGCACTGCGTGAAGGTAAAGAACCTACTCTTGAAAACCTCTTACAAAAACAAACCGAAGTTGACTTAAAACTGCCTGCATTACTGCCTGATGATTATATACATGACGTAAATGCACGTTTAGGTATGTACAAGCGTGTAGCTAGTTGTGCTAACCTAGGCGACATTGATGAGTTACAGGTAGAACTAATAGACCGATTTGGTTTATTACCTGATGCAGCTAAAAACTTATTTAGTTTGCAACAACTTAAAATGCAAGCCAGTAATTTAGGGATAACAAAAATAGAGGCAAACCCTAAAGGCGGCTACTTTGAATTTAGCCAAAATACCAAGGTTAATCCTAGCTTCATTATTGGGCTGATACAAAGTGCACCGCATATTTATAAAATGGAAGGCGCAAATAAATTGCGCTTCGCGATTAGTGAGGCAAATGCCCGCGAACGCTTAAAAATGGTCACTGCTATGATTGCAGATTTCGAAAAAAAGGTTAGCCATTAATGTTGCTAAAAAAATCGCTGGTAGTTTTATGTTGCTTATTTAGCAGCGCTGCAGTTGCAGAGCGTTGGTTTGAAGCTGAGGTGCTGATATTTAAACAGCGCCCAGCCCCCTACTTACAAGAAGACTTTAGTTTAAAACACGAGGCTATTGAAGATAAAAACACGCTTGATTTATTAACGCCACTTTATACCGAGCAAGCCATGCAAGCCTGTATTGATGGCGATACACGTTTTCAAAAGCGCTCATTTACGGATTCGCTCGTTAATGACAACCCACGCTCAGGTGTTTGCGATGCAAGCACCGACTATGTTCAAAGTTACGATACATTGCCTGTTACACCTGTGGCACCGGCACTTGATACCATGGAGCAACCCTACTTACTTGCCCCAGAGCAGTTACAATTTAAAACGCAGTTTGAGCAACTAGACCGTAAAGGCTTAACGCCGATTTTACATACTGGTTGGCGTTTTGAAGCAAAAAGTAAATCACGTGCGCCAAGCATGCACTTATTTGCCGGTGAGCTAATCAAAACACGCGTTTTTGATGTGCCGCGCTATTCAAATCCAGACTTTGTTAGTTTACTAGAGCCCCAGCCTAGCTTATTTAACGACCCCGATGAATCAACTAGTAAATGGGAATTAGAAGGGTTATTTAAAATTCACTTGCGTCACTATTTATTTATCACTGCAGATTTTGATATTAGCCAAAAACTACAAAGTGGTGATGTAGAGTCATCACGGTTTTCACAATTTAAACGTGTAATAAGTGGTGAAATTCATTACTTTGACCACCCTCGCATGGGCATGATTGTCCAAATTAGAAAATTTAAACATTAATACTTAATAGGATACAACAATGAAAAAACTCCTAATTATTGCAGCTACACTAAGCCTGGCTGCATGCTCTAAAGTAACAGTAGAAAACTACGAAAAAATTAAGATTGGTATGGATAAAGCTGAAGTAGAGGCTGTATTAGGTAGCGCTGACAACTGCGTAGAAAAAACACTTCATACTAACTGTGTTTGGGGCGACGAGTCTAAAAATATAGAGATTACACTCGTTTCAGATAAAGTGACTTTATACAGTAAGCACGGCTTAACTCAATAAAGTTGTGTATAAAAAAAGGGGGATAGACTGTGGTCTATCCCCCCTTTTTTATTTTTTAGAATAAATGAGCTCAATGTTGACTATTTTGCTGCGATTTAAGGTAATTTTATAACGCTGATAAAGTGTTTTATCACCTTCTGTGTGCACCAATACCATATTTAATTGATAACGTCGCTCAACGGCTTGTTTTGATATTTTATTACTATCTAAATGGTAAAGCTTACCTTCACCACGTTTTAAATAACGGGCAAATGGCGCTAGGTTAAATTGCAGTGTTTGCTGCAACGTATCGTATCCAGGTAAAAACTCTTTGGCCGACACGCGCGTTTCACTCGCAAAGTGCAGCCATTGCGCAGCCTGTTTGTTTTGCTGGCGACGTTTTGAAAAAATGGTTTGAACTTCTTTCGGTATTTTTTTAAAACGCGTGTACTCAAGCCAAATAAACTGGCTGGCTATTTTGTCTTTGGTAATACTATTTTTAAAGGTAAATCGCCATTTTGGCCGCCCTTGAACTATTGCGCGCCAAATTACACGGGTGATATCTTCTTTAAAAATTTCACGCAAACCATAAATTACACCCAGTATCAAAATAAGAGTCGCTGTTACCTCTGTAAAACTGGAACGCGCATTAAGAATTACCAACATCACAAACGCCATAATAACCGCCGTTACCGTCCCCTTTACTAAGCGCTTTAGGTAACTATTTAAAAAGCGAGTATTGCGCTGAAGTATTACTCCATGCTCAATTAAACGTTGCAATAAACGCATTTTATTTGTGATTCGATTGGCGTCTTGAAGGGTGGTTTCAGAGTTATAGTTTTTATCTGCTCTGTACACGTTTTCGCTTTTACAAAATTGCAAAAGGTCGTTCCGCTCTTTAGCAAAATCGCTACTGCGCGGGCCTTCATCTAGTAATTTTAAAAATGATTG
>NZ_NTLW01000288.1:0-4838 GCF_002632075.1 Pseudoalteromonas sp. ESRF-bin5
CCAACTCTCTACTTTTTATATATTTATTGTTTGTTTTTAATACAAAAAACTTGCATGGTGGTTAAATATTAACTAATTGTTAATAAGCTGACGCTGGCAATACTCATCGCTTTTAAGTTTTGAGCACACACAATAAACTTTTGCTAGCGCAGTGAATGCCAATTTTTATAAATAAAACGGCATTAATAAAAAAATAAAAATAACGAATTGGCGTTTAAGCCGTATGCCTCTTCGCTTTGCACTAGCAACAGCATCAAAGGAGTCGTCACATGGGTAAACTTAGTTGTACCTTGTGGCTTATATTGTGTGTTTTTCCGCAGTTAGCCTTGGCAAATAGCCAATTTAATATGCGTAAAGGCGTTACAGATATAAGTGAAAATGTTTACGAATTACACATGACCATATTTTTTATATGTTGTGTGATTGGGATAATAGTGTTTGCCATTATGCTTTGGGCACTCATTCATCATCGCAAATCTAAAGGAGCGGTTCCCGCTCAATTCCACGAAAGCACCAAAGTAGAAATTCTTTGGACCGCCATTCCATTTGTTATTTTAATTGCTATGGCAGTGCCTGCTACAAAAACCTTAATAGCGATGGAAGATGCCAGTAAAGCCGACTTAACAATTAAAGTTACAGGTTCACAGTGGAAATGGCATTATGAATACATGGGAGAAGATGTAGAGTTTTACTCAATGCTTGCAACTCCTCAGGATGAAATAACTAATTTAGCTGATAAAAACCCAAATTATCTACTTGAGGTAGACAAACCCCTCGTACTGCCAATTAATCAAAAAATTCGTTTTTTAATGACCTCAGATGATGTTATCCACTCTTGGTGGGTACCAGACTTTGCCGTTAAAAAAGATGCCAACCCAGGCTTTATTAACGAAACATGGACCAACATAAACGAAGAAGGCATTTACCGGGGTCAGTGTGCCGAGCTGTGCGGTAAGGATCACGGGTTTATGCCCGTTGTGGTAGAGGCCAAATCTGAGGCTGACTTTAAAGTATGGTTGGCCGATGCTAAACAAGCTAAGCAACAAGCAGCTTTAGCTGATGCCGCTTTACTTGATCAAACATTACCTAAAGAAGAGCTAATGGAGCTGGGCGCTCAAGTATACATGGCAAGTTGTGCAGCATGTCATCAACCTACGGGGTTAGGGCTACCGGGCGTATTTCCGGCTCTTAAAGGCAGCCCAATTGTACTTGGCGATATCAAAGGTCATATAGACATACTTATTCATGGGAGCCCAGGTACGGCAATGCAATCATTTGCCAAGCAGTTATCTATAAAACAATTGGCTGCGGTTATTACTTACAAGCGAAATGCATGGGGTAACGATACCGGTGATGTTATTCAGCCTAGTGAGATTCAAGCAGCACTTGATGCCGACGTGGAGGCTAACTAATGAGTAGCATAGCAGAACAACCAAACGCCAATGAAGCGCATCATGCTCATCATCCAGCTAAAGGCTTTAAGCGCTGGCTTTATACAACAAATCATAAAGATATTGGCAGTTTATATTTAATATTTTCGTTGACCATGTTTTTAATTGGTGGCGCCATGGCTATGGTGATCAGGGCCGAACTATTTCAGCCTGGGTTGCAGTTGGTCGATCCCCACTTTTTTAATCAAATGACTACAGTTCACGGTTTAATAATGGTGTTTGGCGCCGTTATGCCTGCCTTTACGGGATTAGCCAATTGGATGATACCGTTAATGATAGGTGCGCCAGATATGGCATTACCTAGAATGAATAACTGGAGTTTTTGGATTTTACCTTTCGCATTCTTAATTTTGCTTGCTTCTTTATTTATGCCTGGAGGAGGTCCTGCTTTTGGCTGGACCTTCTATGCTCCGCTTTCAACCACATACAGTAACGACAATACTGCCTTGTTTGTATTTGCGGTGCACATAATGGGTATTAGCTCAATTATGGGTGCTATTAATGTGGTTGTGACTATAGTTAATTTGCGTGCACCTGGGATGACGTGGATGAAACTCCCCTTGTTTGTATGGACATGGCTAATAACGGCATTTTTACTCATTGCTGTTATGCCCGTTTTGGCAGGGGCGGTGACCATGGTTTTAACCGATAAATATTTTGCGACTAGCTTTTTTGATGCTGCCGGCGGTGGCGATCCGGTGATGTTCCAGCATATTTTTTGGTTTTTTGGTCACCCCGAAGTTTACATCATGATTTTGCCAGCCTTTGGTATCATTTCAACCATAGTGCCCACTTTCTCGCGTAAAAAGCTATTTGGCTATGCATCTATGGTTTATGCCACGTCATCTATAGCATTGCTAAGCTTTATTGTGTGGGCGCATCACATGTTTACCACCGGTATGCCGGTAGCTGCAGAGCTATTTTTTATGTACTCCACAATGCTGATATCGGTACCTACCGGCGTGAAAGTATTTAATTGGGTAGCCACCATGTGGCGCGGTTCTATTAGCTTTGAAGTCCCTATGATGTTCAGTATTGCTTTTATAGTGCTGTTCACATTAGGTGGTTTTTCAGGGTTGATGCTTGCTATTACTCCCGCTGATTTTCAATACCACGACACTTATTTTGTAGTGGCTCATTTTCATTATGTGTTAGTGACAGGGGCGGTATTTTCAATCATGGCCGGTGCTTATTACTGGCTGCCAAAATGGACTGGCAATATGTTTAATATCACGCTGGCTAAGTGGCATTTTTGGTTGTCGTTAGTCAGTGTAAATGTGCTGTTTTTTCCAATGCATTTTGTGGGTTTGGCTGGTATGCCTCGTCGTATTCCTGATTATGCACTGCAATTTGCAGACTTCAACGCAATTATAAGTATTGGTGGTTTTGCATTTGGTTTATCTCAGCTGTTGTTTGTAGTGGTTGTTTTTAAATGTGCAAGAGGCGGCGAAAAAGTCCCTGCAAAAGTGTGGGATGGCGCTGAAGGGTTAGAGTGGGAAGTTGAATCCCCTGCGCCTTACCATACCTTTTCAACACCACCGGAAATTAAATAAATGACACACGCACCGCTCCTTAAACGCTTGGTTATTATAAGCATAGGTATGTTTGCGTTTGCGTTTGCCTTAGTGCCGTTATACGACGTGTTTTGTGACTTAACCGGGCTAAATGGTAAGCCATCGTTAGAGCAAGCGCAGCAAAGTAGCGTGATTGAGCAAACAAGGGACGTTAGCGTGAGTTTTACAACTCATGCACAAAGCGGTGCACCTTTTGAGGTGAAATCAAAAGAGTACAGTGTGGTTGTAAAACCCGGAGAAATGCGAGAAGTCGTTTTTAGCGCAAAAAATAGTAGTGAACTCGATAAAGTTATGCAGGCAGTACCGTCTGTTTCACCAGGCAAAGCGGCAAAATATTTACACAAAATGGCCTGCTTTTGCTTTGATCAACAACCCCTAAAAGCGGGAGAAGAGCTCGAATTTAAATTGCTTTTTTATGTTGATACAGCGCTTCCAAGTGATGTTGAAGAGCTAACTTTGTCTTACACCGTATTTGATATTAGTGAGCAACTAGTTGCCAGTAATAACTAGCAACAAACACTAGTGCGAAACTAGGAGCAAGTAAAATGAATCAAGAACATGAGCATTATTACGTACCAGAGCAAAGCCCGTGGCCCATTGTAGGGGCGGTTGCGTTGTTTTTTATCGCCGTAGGCGCAGGCTTAACAGTTATGGAAGTTGGCAAGGAAGGGGGAAGCGGTGTTTATTTACTTTATGCCGGTATAGCCGTTCTTTTATATATGTTATTTGGCTGGTTTAAAAATGTTATACATGAGTCAGGCCAAGGGTTGTACTCAGCACAAATGGATCGTTCTTTTCGACAAGGCATGAGCTGGTTCATTTTTTCTGAGGTTATGCTTTTTATGGCCTTTTTTGGTGCGTTATTTTATGCACGTATGATTTCAGTGCCTTGGTTGGGGGGCGCGGGTAACAATGCTATGACTAATGAAGTGTTGTGGCCTACTTTTGAAGCTATGTGGCCTTTGGTTGTTACACCCTCCGGTGACACAACCCAAGCTATGGGGTGGCAAGGCCTACCATTGATCAATACGTTAATTTTAATCGCGTCATCAGTTACGCTGCATTTTGCCCATGTTGCAATGGAGAACAACAAACGTAAACCACTGAAAGTGTTTTTAGGACTTACGGTGTTATTAGGCGTGTGCTTTTTAGCATTGCAAGTAGAGGAATACGTTCATGCATACAATGACTTAAATCTAACATTAGATGCCGGTGTGTACGGTAATACATTCTTTTTGCTTACAGGCTTTCATGGCATGCATGTCACACTCGGAGCCATACTTTTATTCGTCATTTTAATACGAATATTAAAAGGTCATTTTACCAAAGAAAAGCACTTTGCGTTTCAAGCTGCTGCTTGGTATTGGCATTTTGTTGATGTGGTATGGCTGTGTTTATTTGTGTTTGTATATGTGCTGTAACGTTTATGGGCGAGCTATTTGCCTTTATATAACCGAGCTTAACTGCTGCGATTGTGACCAATAATACAACAACCGAAAACAACACTCGGCGTCCTAAAAAGTGAGACATAGGTCGCCCGTTTGTTTTTCCAGACACCATAATAAATAGCGCTCTAAATAAGTTAAAAAGTATAAACATTAACAACAGTACAATAATAATTTTAATAATCACTGAGTTGACCCTTTATGCAAGTAGTTTTAAGGCACAAACAAAAGCTTAGTTCAATAATCACAATTTGTATGGTTGTGGTTGTCGTACTGGTATGTGTGCGCCTAGGTTTTTGGCAATTAGAACGAGGTGAAAAAAAACAGCAACAGCTCACTGCTATTGCTCAAATACAAACTCATGGTGT
>NZ_NTLW01000240.1:0-5345 GCF_002632075.1 Pseudoalteromonas sp. ESRF-bin5
TAAAACCAGCACAAAGCATGATGGTTGACAGCCCGTTTGATTACCCAAACCAAGCATTATTGTGTTTGCCAAGATACTTGCCAGAATCGCATGCTGATAATATGCCTCATGCTATTGTAAAATTAACCCTTGAGCTTATAAAATCAGCGCAAGGGCGCTGTTTTGTGCTTTTTACAAGTTACCGTATGATGCATTTAGTTGCAGAGGGGCTCACAACGCAAATAGACTACCCCGTTTATATGCAAGGGCAAATGTCTAAGCGGATTATTTTAGAAAAATTTACCCGCCATGGTAATGCAGTTCTACTCGGTACGGCATCATTTTGGGAAGGGGTAGATGTGAGAGGCAGTACATTAAGCTGTGTTATTATAGATAAATTGCCTTTTGCAGCGCCAGACGACCCCTTGTTGCAAGCTAAAATGCAGGATTGCCAAATGCAGGGAAAAGACCCATTTGCACATATCCAATTACCACAAGCAGTTATTGCCTTAAAGCAAGGTGTAGGGCGATTAATTCGCGATAGCAAAGATAAAGGCGTGCTTGTTATATGTGATAATAGATTAGTAACACGCCAATATGGTCAAGTGTTCTTAAAAAGCTTACCTGCAATGCGTCGTACGCGAAGCTTAGAAGTCGCTAATACATTTTTACAACAAATTAATTAGAGTAATAAAATGATCAAAAGTAATATTCTTGCCCTTGATGCTTCAACAGAAGCACTATCACTTGTTTTACATTATAAGGGAGAGACATTTCATCATTTTGAAGAGTGCCCTCAGCAGCATAGTCAAAAAATTCTACCTTTGATTGATGAGTTATTGGCCAAAGCAAATTGTAAATTAAAAGAACTGGATGTTATTGGTTTTGGCCAAGGGCCCGGTAGTTTTACAGGCGTAAGAATTAGTGTTGCTATAGCTCAAGGATTAGCGTACTCAACTAATTTACCATTGGTAGGTGTTTCTACATTGGCTGTTATGGCGCAACAAGCATACGAGCAAAACAACAGCTCACTTGTTTTTCCAAGTATAGATGCGCGTATGGGTGAAATTTACTTTGCACAATACCAAGAAAATAATGGTTTAATGGAATTAGTTAATAACGAGTGTGTTATTAAACCTGAACTTTTAACTAATGAGTATATAACGAGTAACGAAGCATCAGTTGCAGTAGGCACAGGTTTTAAAACGTACCCCGATGCATTAGCAAACTTTGAAAACATCACTATTAATACAGACATAACATTACCAGATGCACGTTTTATGCTTGCCTTTGTTGATGCCGCATTTATTGCAGGCCAGGGCGTTCAAGCAAGTGATGCCCAACCAAAGTACGTTCGTGATACCGTAACATGGAAAAAGTTACCAGGGCGCGAATAAAACAGTACCGCGTTAATTTGCAAATTGATTGTTTTTAAATCATAATTTTAGTTATATTTAAGGTTGGAGAAGCGTGATGACGCTGCCTATTGGCTCAGGTTTTTTTACAGGTGATATTCCTGGTAGAGTAATCCCTGCTAAGGGAGTAACTGCAAGACCACAAGGTTTGGCAGATCAAGCTGCTGCTCAAAAAACAAATACTGATTATGTAAAAACCAGTGCCGAGGGCGTTGAGCTTGCTAATAGATTGTTCAAAACTAGCGCAAAGGGTGATAACTTCAGCCAAACAATTTACGACCAACCTAGTGCAAAAAATAGCAAAGCCATTTCTACCTATACTGAGTTTGCAAATTTAGAACGCAGAGCTGAAGTACAAAATTTAATTGGGGTAGATATTTACGCTTAAAAGTAATCAACCTTTAATAAAAAAACCGAACATTGTTCGGTTTTTTTTGCTTTATACGTATTTTACTGTTCTATAAAGTGTATTAACTTATCAGCTATATCTGTATTATTTTGAGAGCCAACAAATTGTTCACTCCCTTTACCATAAGCAAAAACTTGTACGTCTACTGCAGTATGGCCACCCGTAGTCCATCCAGTAAAGCTTGTGTCACTAATAATACTTTTAACGGCTAAGTTGAGTGCTTTGTCACCCATAGATTTAGCTTGCTCAAGTTTTATTTTGTTTTCAGGGGTAAATGCAATGCTGGTATATTTATTCCACACAGATTTTAAATCATCAGACTCAAGTAAGTGTTGTGTAATTGTACCCGCTGTTGCTTTTACGCCATGCACAACATCTGCTTCCCACTTATATTGGCCGTGCGCACCCAATGTTAAGCCACCTGTAGAGTGATCAGCAGTTATAACTAATAAAGTATCTTTATTTTTATCAACATACGCTTTAGCTTTTTCGATAGCAGATGCAAAGTCATCCATTTCTGCCATGGCACAAGCTATATCGTTTGCATGCCCACACCAATCAATTTGGCTACCTTCAATCATTACAAAAAAACCATCTTTATTTTGATTGTCTAGAAGATCGAGTGCTTTAGAAGTAAGCTTAGTTAACCTTGTTGGGTTTTCGTCTAACGCAAAAGGTAAGCCTTTAGCGGCATATAAACCAATAGCTGGAAGTTGCGTAATTTGATCAAGGTTTTGAATATCGTCACCATACTGGTAACCCGCTGCTTTAAATTCGTCAACTAAATTTCTATCGTCTCGAATAAAGTATTTAGTACCACCACCCAGCATTAGGTCAACGGGTAGTTTGCCTGCAATTTTATTATCAATATAATCATTAGCAATTTCGTCGTAATTATTACGTGATTCATTATGAGCGGCAAAGCTTGCTGGTGTAGCGTGGTTTATTTGTGATGTAGCTAATAGGGCTGTAGTCATGCCTCGCTGTTTAGCGATTTCAAGCATTGTTTGAAGTGGTTTTTTATCAGTATCTACGGCAATTGCACCATTATAACTTTTATGCCCGCTGCTCAACGCTGTCGCACTTGCGGCGCTATCGGTTACAACTGTGTGATCGTCAGGGTAAGTACGCGCCATTCCTGTCAGCATGGTATCAAAAACGGTTTGATCAACAGACTTTGTAGTGGGGTCATCTTTAAAATAACGATAAGCAGTAGTATAAGCAGGCCCCATGCCATCACCAATCATATAAATTACATTTTTAGGTGCAGTTTCGGCCATTGCACCAGATGCAGTGCACATTAGAGCTAACACACTTAGTTGTTTTTTCATGTTTTATGTACCTTTTGAGTGTACTTTATTAATAGCTAAATTATTGTATACCTTAACTATGATAAATAAATTAATAGATTGCGACAAATGATGATTTAGCTATATATAAGCTGATTATTGTGTGTGAAAACTATTGTAAAGCCGTTAAAATATCTATTAGGAAACACCAAATAACAAAAAACACACACATAATAGTCGAGCTAAATTAAAAATAACATTATGAATAAATGACGGTTTTTATTTATTCTTCTAGGTTGCAGTTGTAGCCTCAGCGACTAAAATAACAAACATTTAGTGAAACTATTTAGTGGTCTGACAACTTGTATGTTATAAATTTACAAAAATAAAAAGGGGTTTATGTGCGGCCATTTAATATTAAAACACGTAATTTAGATATTCATGGTTTAAAAATAGGCTCTGGTGAAGAGGTAGTAATAGCACTTCACGGTTGGTTAGATAATTGTAATAGTTTTAAGCCCATGCTTGATGGCCAAAAGCCAGAGCAAACTTGGTACTGTATTGATTTTTCTGGACATGGTTTAACATCGTGGCGCAGTGATGACGCTCATTACTATTTTGTTGATTACATCGATGATGTTTATCAATTTATTGAAGCCATTGGTGCTGACAAAGTTCATTTAGTCGGGCATTCTATGGGAGCTATGGTCGCGGGTCTTTTCGCCAGTTGCTTTAGTCAAATGGTTAAATCGGTAAATTTTATTGAGGGTATTGGCTGCGTAACAACACCCAGCGATGAAGTTACGGAGCAACTAAAAAATGCTGTGCTTAATCGTGCAAGAACGCATAATAAAAAAACAAGAATATATCCCTGTAAAAAAGATATTTACGAGGCACGGTCTAAAACAACCGACTTAGATGTTGAATTAATTTCGCTATTGATGGAACGAAATATCAAAGCAGTCTCTAAGGGTTTTGCACTAACAACCGATCCTAAGCTCAAAAATCATTCAGGTTTTAGGTTTGATGAAGTGCAATGTATTGGTGCAATAAAAGAATTAATTGCACCATGCCAATTAATTTTAGGTAACCAAGGTTACGTGTTTGTAAAACAAAATTTAGAAAAGTATATTAATTATTACAATGACTTGAGTGTAATTAATGTGGAGGGTGGGCACCATTGCCATATGCAAAGTAGCAAAGAATGTTATGAACACATTCAAGCATTTATGGTGCAAAGTGGTGCACGTTAATTGTATATTGACGTTAAATGTGGGATTATTTCCGCATTAGAGTATTTGCTCAATTGTTAAAGTGCCTTACTTAGATTAAGGTTAATAAAAATATAACTATAAACAGGGGCTAAGAGTGGAAAAAATCTGGCTTAAGCGCTACCCAGAAGGTATGCCTGAAACAATCGATCCTGAGCATTACAACTCGTTACTCGAAGTGTTCGAAAAAAGTTTTTCTGATTACAAAGATTTACCTGCATTCACAAACATGGGTAAAACGTTGTCGTATGAAGAAATAGACACAGCAACTAAAAAAGTTGCCTCGTATATTCAAAATGATTTGGGACTCAAAAAAGGCGACAAAGTTGCCGTAATGATGCCTAACTTATTACAAACACCTATTTCTATTTTAGGTATTTTACGCGCCGGGTGTGTGGTAGTTAACGTTAACCCTTTATACACTGTACGTGAGCTCGAACATCAGTTAAAAGATTCAGACACAAGCGCCATTTTCATTCTTGCAAACTTTGCAGATACTCTTGAAAAGGCTTTAGGTAAAACAGACGTTAAACACATCGTGGTTACTCAAGTTGGTGACATGGTGGGTGGCCTTAAAAAGCACATTGTTAACTTTGTTGTTAAGCACGTTAAAAAAATGGTGCCTAAATACAACTTACCAAACACGATTAAATTTTCAGATTTGTTAAACGCTGACGAAAATGCTTACACACGCCCTGAATTAAATTTATCTGACCTAGCATTTTTACAATACACAGGCGGTACGACCGGTGTATCTAAAGGTGCTATGTTGAGCCATGGTAATATGGTGGGTAACCTTGAGCAGGTGTCTGGTTGTTTAGATAAGGTACTAAACCGTGGAACAGAAGTGGTTGTTACTGCACTTCCGCTTTACCATATCTTTGCACTTACGGCTAACTGCTTAACGTTCATGAAATATGGTGGTTTAAACTTATTGATTACTAATCCGCGTGATATGCCGGGTTTTGTAAAAGAGTTAAGC
>NZ_NTLW01000032.1:0-8378 GCF_002632075.1 Pseudoalteromonas sp. ESRF-bin5
GTGTTACTTTGCGATTCACTCATTGTATTTGAAAGCAAATTATAGCTAATAGTAAGGCCCGTAATTGTCATAACTAACAGAGCTATATAGCAAAGATAGAGTAGGCTTTTTAGTGAAGAGCGCTGCAGCTTTACTTTGTCGTTTTTGTATCGCGTAATTATAGTCTGTATAGAATTAGTTTTTTTCTGCAGTAGTGTACGTTTTGAATTAGACGTTTTATGTTCTTCTGCATCATCATGTTTTGTTAATTTTTTTAACGCTATAGGGTACTGCTTTGCTGTAAGAGCGGTAGATTGATGCAGTTCAACTCGTGTTATTAAGCCCATTTTTTTTAGTGACGATTCTGCTTTAACGGCTTCTATACTCGTTAGATTTTTTTTTAATGCGTAGGATTTACCATCAAACAACTTTATAGCAATAGTATGGGGAATATTTAAAAATTGGCTAAGTTGTTTTTGTACCAATGAAATATCGGCATGTTGCTGTAGTTGGCCATTAAAAATAATTTTAAATGTAGCGCTCACTTTAATTCCTTTGTTTTCATTTCCCTTAAGGAGCTTTTTTATCTATATACATAACATAAACTTAACAGATTAAGACTCTGTTTTCTATATTCCTCACTAATGATTTTTTATTAATAATTTAATGTGCTTAAACTTAATACAGTAAATGACTTTACGAGAGGAAAATTTGAAAGAAAGAGGGATAGTAGGTTACGTTTAGGTCACAGAACGCTGCTCACTAGGGGCTTATCGTCAAGGGATTCTATTGCTAATTTGTTAACTCTTATAGGCAATGCTTTGGTTTGCAGTTGTTGACGTGGTTAGAGGGTAAATTGTTTGGGGTCGCCTTATGGCTGTTGTGGCGTATCTAAATGATTTGTTCTTTTTGAATTAAATATTAGCAGCTTGTTTTGAGTGTCAGCTGTTTAGTTAACTTGCTAATAGTTGAAAGTGTTGCCCCATTAACGCTTTTGTTAATGGAGCACTTTGGCTATTTAACCGCAGATTTAATGGCAGTATCACCGTCAAAAAGTTCAAAAATACGGTTCTTTTCAAACGAATTGGTTGCGATATGCAGCAGTGCATTGGCTACATTTTCACGACTAATTTCAGCCTTATCTTGGTCATCAGGGCGCTGTGTTGTCACTTTCATTGATGCGCTTTCATTAGTGAGCGTACCCGGGCGAACAATGGTGTAATTTAAACCACTACTGGCAAGGTGTTCATCGGCCATATGCTTAGCAACTAAGTATGGTTTTAAATCACTTTCTATTGCGTCAGGGTTATCTGCACCTATTGAGCTGACCATAATAAAGTGCTTAACGTTATTGTTTTTTGCGTAATTAGCCGCTTTTGCTGCAGCCCATAGATCAATTAATAGTGTTTTGTCGTCGCCGGTGCTTCCACCAGAACCAGCCGCAAAAATTACTTGATCACAACCTTTAATAGCTTCACTAAAATCACCTTCTAAATCTTGCTCTACAATATTTAAAAACGGGCTTTCTAAATCACTTAGCTTAGTTTTATCACGAACAAGGGCGGTAACATTTTGTTCGTTCTTAAGTAATAACTCCGTTGTCATTTTACCAATTTGACCACTAGCGCCAATAATTAAGGTCTTACTCATAATTAACTCCTTTCACTTGTTAGTAAATGTATTTGCTTACAAGTAGACCTTGGGCTTAAAAATTGTTTTTAAAGGGCAAAAAGAGACATTAACGTATTAATTTTAAAAAACATTTAATATAAAAAGAGTACCTTAACTGAGTATGAAAATGAGTAGTTATATTTGTGTTTTTTTTATAATATTTTTTCAATCATTATACTCACTTCGGTCACATAGTTACGGTGGTATAAGCTAATACGTACTTTACGATTTTGGTAATTGTAATAAAGGGTGCGGTAGTTTTCACTGCCGGTTATCTTCAATGGGTCACCTAATTGTTGCTGATAAAAGTCTGTAATGGAGGAAATAGACTGCGTTAAATACCCAGTTTTAACAAGTGGGTATTCATCTGTTACTTCCATAGTTGTTACAAACTCATCTGGCACTGCAATATCAATAACATTTATGGCAAGTGTTTTAAACGAGGTAAACAATAACAGCGATAGTATAATTAATTTTTTCATTGTGACTCTTTAAGTTCCTTTTATTGAGAACAGTTTACCCAAATAGTGGGCTTTGTCATTTATATTTTATTACGAATTAAATCTCTTACAATAAAGCGAGCGGGGTGTATAGCTTGGCTTACTCGCTCGCTGAGTGGGCGCGGCTCGTTTGCTAAGCAGCTAATAAAATGTTCAGCACACAGTGGTGCGCTGCACAAGGCACGAGCTCCAAAGCCCGTAAAAATATGTAGCCCTTGTTGAGGGTGATTGAGAGGCAAATATTGATAACGCTTACCCAACCTCAGGTTTGCAAATGCATTTGTATAATCGCTTTGTTCACACCATTGCCCAGCCATTGGCAAGTGGTCGATGAATGTGCATCTTACTGCTGCTTTTGCAGAGCTTACTTTTCCTAACGTTGTAGCAAAGTCGCTATGATCGTAAAAGTTTATGAGTTGAGCACGGTTAGTTTGGTTATCCTCATCTGAAACATGGCGGCTTTTACTGTTTTTATCAAATGTAGCGCCCATGCAATGATGGTCTAAATAAGCTGGTGTAAAGTAGCCTTTATGGCAAAGTACCGTTTTAAGCTTTCGAGATTCAGGACTTGCTTGAACATGCGATACTTGCCCGCGCACGCCTACAATAGGAAGTGATTTTGTTTGCTCAAATGTGTCGCTGTGCTCACCAGCGCAAATAATAACATCGCTAAATGGGCCAAACTGTTGATTATTGCTTGTTAAAACCCAGCCGTTTGCTGTTTTTTCTATGTTTACTATATTGCAATTAAAGTGGCTGTTGTGGGGTATTAGCTTATTGGCTGCGCCTAGCATTGCATTAACAAGTTGTGGTGGATTAACCCAGCCACCTTGTTCAAAATAAACACCGGGGTACCCAGTTTTAACGCCGGCTATTTCATCGCCTTGCTCTGCGGTTACGTTTTGCATAAGTTGCTTTGGCCAAAGTTGCTTTTGAGCAAGGTTTTTGTGTTTATCTGCAAGGGGCTTTTTTACAGCATGTTGCAAAACACCACACCATTGGTGATCAAAGCTAAATCCATCATTTAATAATTGCTGATAAACGCGCTTTGCGTATAAAAAACTATGCGCAAAAAGTTCACTATGGGGTGAATCTTTAGCTTGTAAATGAGGATACACCGCGCCTTGCACATTATGTGACGCACCCATGGCAGGCTGCGGGTCTTTGCAGAATAATTCAGCGTTTATACCGCGTTTAGCAAGGCTGTATAAAATACAACTACTGGCTATACCGCCGCCAATAATAGCAACATTATTAAGTTTACTATCGTCTTGATTAAAGTAAGGGGGGGCTGACTGAGCCGTGTTTGCATGAGGTATTTGGCCAATTAGCATGTCTCTTTTTTTGCCAAAGCCTTTGGTTTTAATTGTATCAAACCCGGCTTCTATTAAACCACGACGAACAAAACCTGCTGCTGTAAACGTAGCTAGAGTTGCCTTTGCTTTTGAAATGTCAGCCATGCTATTAAATAAGCTTTGCTGCCACATTTCAGGGTTTTTGCTTGGGGCAAACCCATCTAAATACCAGGCATCTACAATCCCTGTTTGTGGGTAGCTCATTGTATTAATAGACGCGAGTGCATCGCCAAAATGTAAGTCGAGGACAATACGTCCGTTGTCAAATTCAAGTCGCTGACACCCTTGTAAATTAATAGGGTAATTGTTGACGAGTTTTTCACTTAATTTTTGTAATGTAGGCCACGCTTGAAGTGCTTTGCTTAAATCGTTAACTTTTAATGGGTATTTTTCAAACGAAATAAAGTGAAGGCGTTTTACACCTTTATCTAATTGATTTTGTGGTTGTTGACGTGCAATATGATCGTTAAAGTGTTGCCATGTATTTAAAAAATTTAACCCAGTACCAAACCCTGTCTCTGCTATTACAAAATGGGGTTGGTCATGAGTTTGTAATCGAGTTTCTATATTATTTTGCTCATAAAACACATAATGCGATTCGGCAAGACCGTCGTCATTCGAAAAATAAATATCACCAAAGTCATCAGCAAACGGTGTACCTAAATCGTTAAAGTGTATATGTGCGTTTTTAATCATAATGTTTAAATTTACAAAATATATTTTTTATTATTTTACGGGTTTTCTTTGTAATAGTCTGGCGTTATTTATAAGCTAGCAGTTCAGAGTACAAGTGTACGCTAGAAAGCTGACCACTTAAGTGATTAAATTCGCGTAAAATAAAACGCAATTAAGTATTAAGCTAAGGGAATCACCCATGAGAAGAGCCGTAATTACCGGTATCGGTGTTGTATCAAGCATTGGTAACAACAAAGAAGAAGTTTTAGAGTCATTAAAAACAGGTAAAAGTGGTATCGCTTTCAACCAAGAGTTTGCTGACTACAACTTGCGCAGCAACGTATCAGGTAAAATTGATATAAACGTTAAAGACCATGTTGACCGCAAAGCAATGCGCTTTATGGGTGATGCTGCTGCGTACTCTTACATTTCGATGACTCAAGCAATTGAAGACTCAGGGTTATCAGAAGAGCAAGTGTCAAACGAGCGCACGGGTATTATAGTTGGCTCTGGTGGTGGTTCATCTAAATGGCAAGTAGAAGCCGCCGATATTTTGCGTGAAAAAGGCGTAAAGCGTGTAGGCCCTTACATGGTGCCTCGCACTATGGCCAGTACAACTTCAGCATGTTTAGCGACTCCTTTTAAAATAAAAGGGGTTAATTATTCAATTAGTTCTGCATGTGCTACGTCGGCGCATTGTATTGGTAATGCGGTTGAACAAATTCAACTTGGCAAGCAAGACGTTGTGTTTGCTGGTGGCGGTGAAGAACTTCACTGGACGCTTGCAATGGAATTTGACGCAATGGGTGCACTCTCTACTAAATACAACGAAACACCAGAAAAAGCATCGCGCACTTATGATGCTAACCGTGATGGTTTTGTTATTTCTGGCGGTGGTGGCATTGTAGTTGTAGAAGAGCTAGAGCATGCATTAGCACGCGGCGCACATATTTACGCTGAAATAGTAGGGTATGGTGCTACATCTGATGGGTACGATATGGTTGCTCCATCGGGCGAGGGTGCTGCACGTTGTATGCGTCAAGCAATGCAAAATGTAGATAGCATTGATTATCTTAACACGCATGGCACATCAACACCTGTGGGTGATGTTAAAGAGCTTGGTGCAATTCAAGACGTATTTGGTGGTAACTCACCCATGATCAGTGCGACTAAAGCAATGACGGGTCATGCTCTAGGGGCTGCCGGTGTGCATGAAGCCATTTTCTCTTTGTTAATGCTCGAGCATGGTTTTGTAGCACCGTCTATTAATGTTGATGAATTAGACGAGCAAGCTGAAGGTTTAGATATTGTTACTGAACGCAAAGATGTAGAGCTAAATACAGTGATGTCTAACAGCTTTGGCTTTGGTGGTACAAACGCCACTTTGGTAATGAGCAAATACAAAGCTTAATTACCTACATTTGTTTTTGTCGGTTAAAAAAAGGTAAGCCACAATGGCTTACCTTTTTATTATAAAGGGAGTTATTCCCCCTTACTGTGTTCTTCGCGAGCTTGCTCAATTTCGTCAGCAATTTCTTGGGCTTTTTGCTTGGTTTTTTCTGTTAATTCACCTGCGGCTTCTTTACTTTTTATCCATGCATCGATAGCAATTTCCTTTCCATCGTCGTAAATATCTAAGCCCATGGCTTTGCTTTGTTGAAGTAACTCGTTTAACGACTCATCATTTTTAAGATCGTGTGTTGTTTCTTTTACTTCATTCCAGGCATCACCTAGTTTTTCTTGCATTTGAGCGCTTTTTTCTTTTGTTTCTTCTTTTACTTCTTTAGCGTCTTCACAACCGGTTAAAGTAATTAAAGTGCCTAATAATGCTAAACCTGCTAATTTGTTCATATGCTATCTCCTCAAGAGATTAATAGTTAATTCCAGATAATTATAGAGTAATGAAAATGAACGTTCCCGTAACAGAGCGGTTAAAGTTTAAATTAATGAACGAGCATGATTGGCAACAACTATATGAGCTTGATCAAGACCCTGCAGTAATGCAATTTTTAACGCGTGGTGTGCCTACAACTAAAAAACAAATTAGAGAAGAGGGGATACCGCGTATGCTTGCATACCGCAATGCTAAAAAGGGTTGGGGGCTTTGGTCTGTGACAACTAAAGACACCAATACATTTATTGGTTGGGTCCTTTTAAGACCTATGGATTTTTTTAGTGAACAACCAAACTTTAGTGATATTGAAATTGGTTGGCGCTTTAAACAAATAAGCTGGGGGCTGGGGTATGCAACTGAAGCTGCGAGAGCATTATGCGCAGAGCTCACCAAACAGCCCGATGTTAATTATATTAGTGCCAGTGCGTTAGCAGATAATATAAGTTCTATAAAAGTAATGAAAAAGCTTGGACTAACGTTTGTCAAATCTTACACGCATACTGATGAGCAGGGTGACTTACCTGCTGTTTTATATTCTAAGCGCCTAAAGTAAGACTAAAATCTGCACCCACAAGGATTGACCTAGCCATAAATGCTGTGCATAAATATGGGAAGGTTATACTGCTTATTATTTTTAACTTAACTTTTAAGTGAAACTTCCAACAACTAAAACAATAATTTAAGGACGTTATATGGGCTTATTTTTTTCGCCAACCAAGCTAGTGATAACGAGTGTACTTGTGTTTCAATTCAGTGCATTTCATGTAGCAGCCAAGCAAGTTGCGCAAAGTGCTGTTGCTATGCCTGACTCGTACAGTGCTGATACGGCTAAAAATATATTAGAGCTGGGCGGAAATGCCGTAGACGCAGCTATAGCAGCACAGTTTGTATTGGCTGTAACCCTGCCTGAAGCGGGTAACATTGGTGGCGGCGGATTTATGCTGATCCAAAAAGATGGTAAAAGTGATTTTATAGATTACCGAGAAACGGCTCCAAGCGATGCACACCGAGACATGTACTTAGACGAACAAGGCAATGTAATACCTAATAGATCTATTTATGGCATACACGCAAGTGGTGTACCTGGCAGTGTTGCGGGTATGTGGTTAGCTCATAAAAAACACGGTACGGTAGAATGGAAAAAATTAGTACAACCTGCAGTTACTTTAGCTGAGCAAGGTTTTATTGTGCCACCAAAACTGGCGCAAGGGGTTAGTAATTACATAAGCTATTTAAACGAGCAACAAATAGATGTTAACTTCGAAAAATATTTTGCTGGTTTAAAAGCCAATGAAAAATTTGCACAACCTGAGCTGGCAAAAACATTAAAGCGAATTCGCGATGATGGGCAAGCTGGGTTTTATGAAGGCGAAACAGCCAATATTATCGAAAAATTTATGCGTAAGCATGGCGGTATTATTACCAAAGCTGATTTAAAAAACTATACGGCTAAGTCGCGCACACCATTAAAAGCAAGTTGGAACGGGTATGAAGTGCTTACTTCGCCGCCACCCAGTTCAGGCGGTATTGCAATTTTACAATGGCTAAAAATGTATGAACTGCAAAAACTACATAACGAAGTGGCTCATAATTCGTCGTCTTACGTGCATTTGCTTTCTGAAATAGGTAAACGCGTGTTTGCAGACCGAGCAGAGTACTTAGGTGATCCTGACTTTTTTGATGTGCCAGTAAACGCATTAATCAATGAATTATATTTAAAAAAGCGTATGGCTGATATCTCATTAACAGCGATTTCAACAACCGAAAAAATAAAGCCCGGACTGAAAGAAAGCGAACAAACCACACATTTTTCTATTGTTGATAAAATGGGGAATGCCGTAGCAAATACCACAACTATAAACTTAGGGTTTGGTAGTGGGGTTGTAGTTGAAGGCGCCGGGTTTATTTTAAATGATGAAATGGACGACTTTAGCGCAAAACCGGGTGTTATGAATGCGTTTGGTGCGTTAGGTGGTAAAGCTAATGAAATACAGCCACATAAACGTATGCTTAGCTCCATGACACCGACCATTTTATTAAAGGATAACACAGTAAAAATGGTAACCGGCTCACCGGGTGGTACAACGATTATTAGCTCGGTTTACCAGTCAATTTTAAATGCAATAGAGTTTAATATGAGTGCAGAGCAGGTGGTTAACGTGCCTCGCTTTCATCATCAGCTGTGGCCTAAAAACGTTATACGTGTTCACGAGGGGTTAAATGATGCGGTAAAAGTAGAGCTTCAAAAAATGGGTTACACAATTGACGAGCGCCACTTTGGTGACATGCATGTGATTATTAATA
>NZ_NTLW01000278.1:0-7812 GCF_002632075.1 Pseudoalteromonas sp. ESRF-bin5
TTTAATATCTTTCGATATTGAATTGACTGTGCTGCAATTCCTACCGAAGTAGTTATTGCTGTTGGTCACTCAGTTTCAATTGAGACTCTAATTTGTTTGCCTCACTACCTAAGTAGCTTGGCTGTTAGAACTCAATCTGTACGAGTGCCCACACAGATGATTGCTTTATATTGTTAAAGAACGTTTGAGTTGCCTTAGCGACTCAAGGGAAGCGAATCTTACGCTTTCCTGTATTTTTGTCAACACTTAATTTTAAACTTTATAAAAATCTAAACTCAAGTTTTACTCGACTCACTAAGTGGTTTGCTTGCCTCGCTAAGCGTTGCCTGCTCTGCCGTCTAAGTGGGGTCGCATTATAGGGAGCCGCGAATTTAACGCAAGCCTTTTTTAGCTAAAAAAGTGATTTAAATTGCACCCCAAGCAAACGCACACCCTAAACACAAGTTACCCACAAACACCTGTTGATAACTCTGTTTTTATGGTCGTTTATTCTAAACACTTGGCCATTCCTATGGTAAGTTGCGGTCACTTTTTTAACGCATGTCTTTAGGTAGTATTTATGGCAGATATAATAAATAGTATAAGTGGTCTCTTATGGGGGCACGTTCTCGTATACTTATTAATAGCAGCGGGTTTATTTTTTACCTTTAAATTAGGTTTTATTCAATTTGTACAATTTCCACATATGTTCAAGGTTATGTTTGGATCTCGAAAATGTGGGAATAACGAAATCTCTTCTTTTCAAGCTTTTTGTACTTCATTAGCAGCTCGAGTTGGTACTGGAAATATGGCAGGTGTCGCTGTTGCATTGTATCTGGGTGGCCCGGGAGCTATTTTTTGGATGTGGTTAATTGCATTAATTGGTATGGCGACAAGCTTTGCCGAAAGTACACTTGCACAAGCTTATAAAACAAAAGATGCTGAAGGCAATTTTAGAGGTGGTCCAGCTTACTATATGCAAACCGGCCTAGGTAAGCGTTGGATGGGGGTTTTATTCTCACTGTGTTTAATTTTAGCTTTTGGTCTGGTATTTAATGCTGTGCAGTCAAACTCTATTGCTGCCGCTTTTGAAGTAGCATTTGATATCCCAAAATATATTGTAGGTATTTGTTTAGTTATTGGTTCTGGGATCATCATATTTGGGGGCCTTAAAACAATATCTCGATTTGCTGAAATGGTTGTGCCTTTTATGGCTCTGGCCTATTTATGTGTTGCGCTTTATGTTTGTGCTATTAACTTTTCTGCACTTCCTGATGTATTCATGTTAGTAATTAACAGTGCTTTTGGAATAGAGCAAGCCGGTGCTGGCGCTATAGGTTATGGTGTAATACAAGCGATGATCCAAGGAATTAAACGTGGTTTGTTCTCTAACGAAGCGGGTATGGGTAGCGCCGCTAATGCTGCAGCAACAGCAACACCTTACCCTCCTCACCCTGCTTCACAGGGTTATGTGCAAATGCTTGGGGTTTTTATTGACACAATTGTAATTTGTACTGCGACTGCATCACTTATCCTTCTATCTCAGCAATTAATTCCTGAATCAGGAGTATTGGGTATAGAATTGACTCAAGCAGCATTATCAGAACATGTTGGTAGTTGGGGCACTTACTTTATCGCTATTGCAATTTTATTCTTTGCCTTTACCTCTATTGTTGCTAATTACTCGTATGCAGAAACTAATCTTATGTTTTTAGAACATAACTCCCAAAAAGGGATGTTTATATTCCGCTTGATTGTTTTAGGAATGGTTATGTTTGGGGCCGTAGGTGAGCTCGGATTAATTTGGACATTAGCAGATATATCTATGGGTTTAATGGCTATTGTTAATGTAATCGCGTTATTTATGCTTTCAGGTGTCGTTGTATGGCTTTCAAAAGACTATAACGAACAACGTAAAAAAGGCCTAATCCCCTCGTTTGATAAAAGTAAACATCCAAAACTAGATAAAGAGGTAGACCCTCTAGCTTGGAAATAAAAAATAAAATAGCGAGCTCCGGCTCGCTTTTTTAGTTCTAAAATTTATTTACCCAACATTAAAACTTAGATTAATTTTTACGACTACTTTATATTTACTACGTATAGGAACACAAAGAGATATCTAAAAAAGGAAAGCAGATGGGTGACATGACAAAAAAATACAGTATCGACACCACTGATTATCAAGTTGGACAAGATAATATTCAAAAATGGGGGTTTGATATACATAATCCTGTATTTGGAATAAGCGCTTTTTTAGTTGTTTTATTTGTATTGCTTAGCTTGGTTTTTGACCCTACAGTTACCCGCGACGCATTAACCTCCACTAAAGACGCTATCATAAATCAATTCGATAGTTACTTTATGTTACTTGCTAATGCCTTTGTAATCTTTTGTATTATCTTGGCATTCTCTCCCTTAGGTAAAATTCGTTTAGGTGGTGTAAAAGCTCGTCCAGAGCATGGTTAAATATCGTGGCTTGCCATGTTATTTGCTGCAGGAATGGGCATTGGATTACTATTTTGGGGTGTTGCAGAGCCAACAGCTTATTATACAGGTTGGTATCATATGCCTATGGGGGTTGAACCCAATTCACCACAAGCACATTCATCAGCTTTAGGTGCAACTATGTACCACTGGGGTTTGCACGGATGGGCAATTTACGCAGTAGTTGGCTTAAGCTTGGCTTTTTCTGCATTTAATAAAGGCCTGCCTTTGTCTATACGTTCTGTTTTCTATCCCTTATTTGGTGATCGCGCATGGCGGTGGATGGGGCATATCATAGATAAACTCGCGGTACTGTCGACTTTATTTGGTTTAGCAACATCACTGGGGCTTGGCGCGCAACAAGCGACCAGTGGTATAAATTACCTTTTAGGCACCGATTATGGCACTGCTTTTCAAATATCTGTTATTGGCTTAGTAACGTGTATTGCTATTTTCTCTGTTATTAGAGGTATTGAGGGCGGTGTAAAAATACTAAGCAACGTTAATTTAATTTGTGCGTTTTTTTACTGTTAGTTGTTATCGTACTTACATTCTCTGATTCAATCCCTGCTGTTTGGTTTACCCTGGGAGCATACGTAGAACATTTTGTACCATTGAGTAATCCTTTTAATAGGCCCGATGAAGATTGGATGCATTCTTGGACTGTATTTTATTGGGCGTGGTGGATATCTTGTTCACCGTTTGTTGGTATGTTTATAGCGCGTGTTTCTAAAGGGCGCACTGTACGAGAGTTCTTACTTGTTGTTATAGGGCTACCAACTCTGCTTAGCCTTGTGTGGATGGGTGTATTTGGCAATATGGCAATAACACAAGTTATAGACAAAGTCGGACCACTTGGACAAAATGGTTTGACTGATATTTCAGTTACTTTATTTCAGTTACTTTATTTCAGGTATATGAACAGCTACCGTTTTCTAGCTTTATTTCTATTATTTCTATTGCTTTAGTTTTAGTCTTTTTTATCACTTCATCTGATTCAGGATCACTGGTGATAGCGGCATAACTGCTGGCGGTAAAATTGATGCACCAGTGCCACAGCGTATATTTTGGGCTACTGTCGAAGGTATGATAGCAGCAGTGTTACTTTGGGTTGGCGGCTCGCAAGCCTTACAAGCACTTCAATCGGGTGTAGTAACTACTGCACTCCCATTTTCAATCATACTTATTTTAATGTGTGTTGCGCTTATACAAGGCTTGCTAAGCGAATACCCTACATAAGGTTCAAAGCAAACTGCACTAACAATTCATCCGGTATAAGTGGCTCTTAACAGTCGCTTATACAACTCATTTAAAACTTATTATAGCCACGTCACATTTTCCTCAATCTAGCTCTAGTTAATACTTTTTTATTTTAAAAGAGCAAACCTTACTCTCATCGTGTTGAAAATATCTGATTGACTAAAAGATAGATAAAGGAGTAATTAAATTACTAATGTTCTGATTTGTTTATTTTGTTATGGACAAGTGCGTTACTCACACAGATTCACATAATTAAGTACTATTTCGGATTGGTATTAACTGAGCTGAGTGAAATAAAGTAATGACGATAAAAATTGGGCCTTGCAAAGGCTAAGTGACAAAATCTTTAAATAGTAAAGTTAAGGAGATATTAAAAATAGATTAGATGAATGAGATTTGAATATATATTAAAAAATTTGTGGTGTGAGTTTTTGTGATTTCGGATTTGGGATTTATATAGAGATGGTGCCCGAGGCCGGACTTGAACCGGCACGACTTGTTAGTCGAGGGATTTTAAATCCCTTGTGTCTACCAATTCCACCACTCGGGCATCGAGTTTGCTAATTAAAGCGTGTGGAGTAAATTATGTGGAGGCGGAACCCGGAGTCGAACCGGGGTAAACGGATTTGCAATCCGGTGCATGGCCACTCTGCCATTCCGCCTTAACGCTTCCATATAATTTGGAGCGGCACACGAGGCTCGAACTCGTGACCTCGACCTTGGCAAGGTCGCGCTCTACCAACTGAGCTAGTGCCGCATAAAACATTATCAGTAATTTTTCCGTTTGTTCGCGACCGTGTCGCGGTAAAACGTTCTGGTAACTAAACTAATGCCAAAAATACTAATTTATCAACTTCAAATTACCTTGGTATGATAATTTAAAGTGGTGCCCGAGGCCGGACTTGAACCGGCACGACTTGTTAGTCGAGGGATTTTAAATCCCTTGTGTCTACCAATTCCACCACTCGGGCATCGAGTTTGCTATTTAAAGCAAGTGGATAAAACTAATATGGAGCGGCACACGAGGCTCGAACTCGTGACCTCGACCTTGGCAAGGTCGCGCTCTACCAACTGAGCTAGTGCCGCATCATATTAATTCTACTATTACATTTTAAAAGTTATATGTTGGTGCATATAACTAAACCACAAAGTGGTGCCCGAGGCCGGACTTGAACCGGCACACTCTAAGAGCGAGGGATTTTAAATCCCTTGTGTCTACCAATTCCACCACTCGGGCATCGAGTTTGCTATTTAAAGCGTGTGGAGTGTTGATTGGAGGCGGAACCCGGAGTCGAACCGGGGTAAACGGATTTGCAATCCGGTGCATGGCCACTCTGCCATTCCGCCCCAGCACTGGGGTTATAACCTTAGATAACTTGGAGCGGCACACGAGGCTCGAACTCGTGACCTCGACCTTGGCAAGGTCGCGCTCTACCAACTGAGCTAGTGCCGCATTTCGTTATCTTGGGGGCTATGCCCTCTCAACACGGACGCATTCTACAGAGATTATTAAACGCGTCAATACAAAAAATGCTAGTTTTGAACTGTTTGCTTGTTTTTTATCTAAAACGGTGCGTTATTATACATTTACAGTTAATTTTTGGTCAATTCACTCCATGCAGCCTTCAAATATTGCAGCATAGAACTCAGGGTCAAAAAGGTTGCTATATAGAGTAGCCCAAAACTTAAATAATTCATCCAGGTGTCATATTGCCAAATCAAACCAATGATGGCTAACATTTGCGCGGCAGTTTTAATTTTTCCCATATTAGATACAGCTACATTGCCACGCTTGCCCTGCTCAGCCATCCATTCCCTTAATGCTGATATAACTATTTCTCGACTAATAATAATAAGCGCAGGAATGGTCATATACATTGACTGATATTGATCAGAGAGAGCAACAAGTGCAGCACACACCATTACCTTGTCTGCAACAGGATCTAAAAAGGCTCCAAATGGCGTTGATTGTTCTAATTTTCTTGCAAGGTAGCCATCAAGTATATCGGTAATTGATGCAAGCCAAAAAATAAAAGCGGCAGCAAAAAAAGCCCAGCTATAAGGCAAATAAAATATCACCAAAAAAATGGGGATAAGAAAAAGTCTAAATGTTGTGAGTGTGTTTGGAATATTCCACATAACTACTTGGATATGTCTTTTCTTTTATATTCGCATGAAGGGCTAGCCCTTGTCATGTAAATGGTTAAATATCTTCTCAGCCATATCAGGGCTGATCCCGGGAACTTTCTTTAATTGTTCTATATTAGCAGCTTTTACCCCCTGCATGCCCCCTAAATATTTTAATAATGTTTGGCGACGTTTAGAACCTACTCCATTAATTTCTTCCAACAATGATTTTGTTCGCTGTTTTTGGCGCTTATTACGATGCCCAGCTATTGCAAAACGGTGAGATTCATCTCGTATATGTTGTATTAGGTGAAGTGCAGGCGCATCAGAATCCATCGGAATTGTTTTACGCCCCCCATCTATGAGTAATGTTTCTAGGCCAGGTTTACGGCTCGTTCCTTTTGCAACTCCGACTAGCAGAGGCATTTTAGAATGAGACCAATTAGAAAAATATTGCTCTGCACGCCCTAACTGTCCTTTACCGCCATCTATAAATATTACATCTGGGATTTTGTCTTCATCCACTAATTTGTTGTAACGCTTATTTAAAGCAAACTCCATGGCTGCATAATCATCACCACCGGTTATACCGGTTACATTATAGCGCCTGTATTCTTTTGTATTTGGGCCTTGCGAATCGAAAACAACGCAACTTGCTACCGTGTTTTCTCCCATAGTATGGCTTATATCAAAACATTCCATTCGCGCTATATCATCTAGGCGTAATGTTGCTTTTAATTGGGCATAGCGCTTATTAATAGAGTCTTGTGTACTTTGTTTGACAGCAATACTGTTTAACGCATTTTTATTTGCTAGTTGAAGGTATTGCGCACGCTCTCCACGTGTAACCACTTTAAGCGCCACTTTACGATCGCTTATTTGCGTCAGTGCTTCGCTTAACGCACTGCTCTCTTCTATTTCAAACGGGAGTATAATTTCTTTAGCAATGCGTCCTGTTGCACCTGGTGCTAAATAATATTGACCTAAGAATGAAGTTAAAATTTCTTGCTCGCTTGAATCTTTTGGTACTTTTGGAAAGTACGTTTTACTGCCGAGCACTTTATGATCGCGAATCATTAATAAATGTATGCCGTTTAATCCATTTAAATGCGCGAAGCCCACAACATCCATTTCTGCAAAATTACCTGAAATAGACTGCTGCTCCTGCATTTTACGCAGTAGCATTATTTGATCACGTACTTTTGCGGCAAGCTCAAAGTTGAGCTCCGCACTGGCCGCTTCCATTTTTTTTATTAGTTCGGCAATGACTTCATCCGATTTACCCGTCAAAAATTTGCGAACATAGTCAACTTGTTCACTGTAGTCTTGCTCGGTAACTTTGTTAACGCATGGCGCAGAGCAACGCTTGAGCTGATACTGCAAACAAGGGCGACTTCGGGCACGATAATAAGCATCTTCGCATTGACGAACGGGAAATATTTTTTGCATTAAACGCAAACTTTCCGAGACCGCGCCTGCACTCGGAAATGGACCAAAATACTCACCTTTTATTTTGCGGCTACCTCTATGGAACGCTAACCGCGGATGCTTATGGTTTGTTAATAAAATATAGGGATAGGACTTATCATCTCGCAGTAGAATATTATAACGAGGCTGATATTTTTTTATGAGGTTATTTTCGAGCAGTAGCGCTTCGGTTTCTGTGTTGGTCAGTGTGACTTCAATATCATTAATGTTACTGACTAAAACACGGGTTTTGCTGTCGGTAATGTTGGATCTAAAGTAACTGCTTACGCGTTTTTTTAATTGTTTAGCTTTACCAACATAAATAACTTGGTTGTCACTATCAAGCATGCGGTAAACACCGGGCTCGCTTGATAGCGTTTTTAAAAAATGTACGTGATCAAATTCAGACATATAAAAGGGTTAGTACGACACGTCTATGTCAATCATCTTATGACGAATAGCTAAATGTGTAAGTTCAACATCGCCACCTACATT
>NZ_NTLW01000270.1:0-2552 GCF_002632075.1 Pseudoalteromonas sp. ESRF-bin5
CTACGGTTTTGAGACTTTTCTTCTTTAAGTTTTGGAATACCTAAACTTTGCGCCAGTGTTGAATCGTTTCTAAACGTGCCCACTTCTTCGGCTACTAATGTGCCATTTGGCCCTACAACAAACTGTGTACTAATGTTGTTAAAGTAAAGTTGTTGCATAGATGGCGCTCTAAAACCTGAGCTTAATGCACCACGTAATGAAATATCGTCTGTAATTGCCCAGTTACCTGCTAACTTAAAGTTAACCGTATCACCAAAGCCTTTGTAGTTATCGTAACGAAGTGCGCCAGATAAAATAACGTCTTCAATAACATATGCTTCAGCGTCTAAGTAAAACGAAATTACATCGCGTGACTCATCTACTGAAGATGCAGGTGACGAACCACCAAAGCCTTGCGTGCCACCAGAAGCATTTTCGCTGCCAACACCGCCGCTTAAACCGCTGTAAATACTTACGCCATTATTTGTATCGTAATCACGATATGCATACTCATTACCGGCTAAAATACGATACTCATCAGTACGCATCTCTGCACCCATCGCAAGTGAGTAGTCATCAAAGTTTTTAGTGAAATCTAAATTAATTGTTTGTAGCGATAGTTCCATACCGTATGCGTATGCTTCGCGCGGGATAGTAGTACGAATATCAGCAGCGCTTAAACCTTGTTCGTAACGCAAAAAGTTAGCGTATGACGCATTAATTGTATCGCTTGTTGTGTAGTCGATGCTGTTTTCACCGTAGGTGTACGATAAATCAAGGCTTGAATCGTTATCAAACTCTGTTTTGTAACCAAAGTTATAAGAAATATCATCAATGGTGGTGTTGATTTTTGGTAAGAAACCAAGTGGGATTGTTGCGTCGCCATCTTGCAATACTGGGTTACCACCCGCATTAGCATTATGACGGAAAAATGCGGCTGATTCGTTATCACGTGTTGAATACGTAATAAAACCATATAATTCGCCATCGCCTAACTCGTAGCCAGTATTTACCGTTAAGCCAAACTGTTGTGAATCAGCGTCACCGATTCTAAATGTGTTACGATCAGCTGTTAATTCACGCGGATCGCCGGCTAACAAAGTACCATCGCTAAGTTCTTCACAGCCGTAAAACTGACATGAACCATGCAAACCTGCACGATTAGTTGGCGCACGGTCACGGTAGTTAATCGTTGTGTTTAAGTAACCATTGTCACCCAGTGCAAACCCTTTGTTGAAGTCAACGTTAACTGTTTCGCCGTCACCTTCAGAGTATTCACCATAATTAATAGCTGCTTTGCCACCTTCACTACCATCTTTTAATACAATGTTGATAACACCAGCAATTGCATCAGACCCATATTGAGCAGCCGCACCGTCGCGAAGTACTTCAATACGCTTAATAGCAGATGCCGGTATAGCATTCATATCGGTACCGGCAGTACCACGACCAACCGAGGTATTAATATGGATAATACTAGCTTGATGGCGACGTTTACCGTTGATCAACACCAATGTTTGATCGGGACCTAAACCACGTAACGTTGCAGGTCTTAATGCATCGGTACCGTCACTAATAGATGAACTTGAAAAGTTAAATGAAGGCGCAATTGCTTGTAGCATACGGCCCACTTCAGTTTGCCCTGTATTTTCAAGTGCTTCAGCACTTAAAATATCGACCGGAACGGGTAAATCTTCAACCGAACGCCCTGCTACACGGCTACCGACAATTGCAATTTTTTCGATTTTGTCTTGAGCAACGTCTTCTGCTGCATTTACACCTTGAGAATTTACCGCCAGTAATGCCGGTAATACTGCTGCACTGACTGCTGAAAGCTTCATCATGTTGTTATCATTCCTGTTGATTTGTTTGAGTTTTATACTCAGTAATCCATTTTGATCAACAACCGCATCGAGCTCAGTCCCCACCAATAATGCCTCCAGCGCATCTAGTTGGGTATAGAATCCATAGACAGAATTTGCTTCATACTCTTTAGCTAACTCGTATGAAAACACCACGGTTTGCTTGGTTTGTTTAGCAAATTCAATTAAGGCTTTGTCTGCTCGCTGCGCTTTTATATCAAATTGCACCATTTGCCCGGTAGTTTGACTTGCGGCTTGCACATTTAGGCTAAACATAGCTGGTGCAAACACACATAAACCACTCAATAAATGCAATTGGTTACTGCGCACCGTATATAAACAGCTGGCAAACAAAAATCCTCTATGGTTTTGTTTCTTTTTTTTAATCTTTTTTTTACGTGCAGGATTTAAAGATGCAACTTTATCTAACATATGTCTGATTTGCATAGCTGCTTCTTATGATTTTGTATTTTGCGTAAGCGTAACTGTGTGTTTACCTTGGCGTTCATGATTAATAGAAAAGTTAGTGTGTAAACTTTCTAGCAACCCAGCCACATCACCTGCTTTGAAAACACCCGCAACTTTAATAGACGCAAGTTCTTCAGACGATAATTTAAAACGTGTAGAAGTATAACGGCTCACTTCGTTTAAGGCATCGCTAAGCGGCTCACCATTAAAAACAAGCATGCCATTTTGCCATGCTAAGTCACG
>NZ_NTLW01000012.1:0-1108 GCF_002632075.1 Pseudoalteromonas sp. ESRF-bin5
GAAGTAACCCAATTTGGCTACGAACTTGACGATTATTACCAATGGCTTCTTAATGCTAATAAAGCGGCTACTAAATCGGAGCAGGCCGATGAGCCAAAAGCAAACTCAGGGGTTAATAGAAAAGAGCAAAAGCGCTTAGAGGCTGAATTTAGAAAAGCCATTCAACCGCTTAAAAAGCAAATTGAGAAACTTGAAAAGCAGCTCGACAAACACGCCGCAGAGCTCAGCGAAGTGGAAATTGCACTTGGCGATAACGAACTCTATAACGATGACAACAAAGCCCGGTTAAAAGAGTTAATTGCTAAGCAAGCCACGCTTACGCCTAAACTTAACGATATTGAAGAAGAGTTACTTATGGCGCTTGAAGAAATGGAAGAAAAAGAACAGGCCTTTGCCGATGAACTTGCTCAATAAAGACGACTTTTGGCAGTTTGCGTGCACCTTGTACGCAAAACCTGGGCAACAAAATACCTTGCTGGCATTACAGAACCAACAGGGTATAAATGTAAATTTATGCTTATTACTTTATTATTTAGATTCGTTAAATTTGAGCATTAATACTGCGCAACTAAGCCACTTACAAAAAGTGGTTAGTGAGTTTGATACTCTCGCATTAAAACCTCTGCGCGCCACACGCAGCTATTTAAAAGCTAACCAGAATACAATAAGTGATTACGCCACAATACGCGCAGAGTTACTAAGCACTGAGCTGAAACTTGAAAAACAACAGCAACATATGTTGATTGAAGCAGTAAATGAGTTTGAATTAGTTAAACATACAGAGCCAAACAATATTGAGCTATATGTGAAAGCCACCTAAGCTATGAGTTTTTATACCCTATTTCACTGCTCATTTTCTTCTCTTTGTGCAAAAGGTCTTTAAGTGATTTTTTCACAAAGAGGTCTAGAGGCGCTTTGCTTTTAGAGAAAAATAGCCCCTGCTTAAGATTTCACTATCTAATACCTTTAACCTGACCCTTTATCTCTTCAAATTCCGCTCAAAATATGATCCAAATCAACTTCTAGTTTGCTGCTAGGTAACTATAGGAAATAGCTTGATCTGGATCATATATGTCAATACAACCCCGGACTATGATTAACCCATAAA
>NZ_NTLW01000204.1:0-1304 GCF_002632075.1 Pseudoalteromonas sp. ESRF-bin5
TCAGACTCTTCTCGTACTATTGTGTCTGCAGGCTTAGGGTTGAGCGTATGAATAAGTGTCATTACTTCTTTAAGCTCATCTTCTTTGAGCTTCGTTTTTTTCATTAATGTACGGTAGTCACGAGCAGCTAACAAATCAATGTGCTCGGTTAAAATCATTTTTGTTTCATCAATAAAAGGCGTGCCTTTATCAAATTGATTTAACTGAATACACAAACACTCTTGTAAGCTACGTGCCGCAATACCCACTGGGTCAAATAGCTGAATGCGCTTTAATACAGCTTCTATTTCGTCAAGTTCAACCTCAACGTCATCGTCGTTATCTTGATTAAAGCTCTCTAAAATCTCTTCGCAGCTGAGTGTCAGTATGCCTGAATCATCCACCGCTTCTACAATAGCAATAGCAATGGCTTCATCTGTAGGGCTAAATGGCGTTAATTGTAATTGCCACATTAAGTACTCGTGAAGCGTTTCAGTTGATGCGCCCTGATATATAGACTCATCTTCAGGCATTGGGCCTGAAGATGATGCAGGGGCTGCACTCATGTACTCATCCCAGCTAACGTCCATTGCCATGTCGTCACTTACGGTATCTTTAGCAAGCGCTTCACCACTGTCTTGTTCATACTCGCTAGGGGCTTCATCGGCAGATACGGTTACTGTAACTTCATCGTTATCCGCTTTTTGCTCATTTTTGCCCGCAAGATCATCGGCATAGTCTTGCTCCTCAACCTCAAGTAATGGGTTGCTGTCGAGCGCTTCTTGTATTTCTTGCTGAAGATCCAATGTACTTAATTGCAGCAAGCGAATAGCTTGTTGCAACTGAGGTGTCATTGTAAGTTGCTGGCCCATGCGCAGCTGTAGTGATTGCCTCATGTATCTCTAACAATCCTTTTAAGTTGTTATAATTAATACTAGCAGATGCTTATAAATAAGGCGTAAATGTTACAGCCTAAATTGCTCGCCTAAATATACATCGCGTACAGTTTTATCATTTAATACGTGTTCAGGGGTACCAGAAGCAATTAGTTCCCCATGAGAAACAATGTAGGCTTTTTCGCAAACATCAAGGGTTTCTCTTACATTGTGGTCTGTTATTAATACGCCAATCCCACGGTTTTTCAGGTGTTCAATAATTTTTTTAATATCTAATACTGAGATAGGGTCAACACCGGCAAATGGTTCGTCTAGCAAAATAAACTTTGGATCTGCGGCTAAAGCACGTGCAATCTCTACTCGGCGACGTTCTCCGCCCGATAATGCCATACCTTTGCTGTCGCGAATGTGTTGAATGCTAAATTCATC
>NZ_NTLW01000277.1:0-7517 GCF_002632075.1 Pseudoalteromonas sp. ESRF-bin5
TAGCGAAGATAAAAAACCACCCATCGCGATACTGCGGTGCTTAAAGGGGAAAATAAAAATGGCTTTTAAAGACGAAGAACAAGCAAAAGCTTATTGGGCTGAAAACATTTCACTACTGTTTAAATTACTAGCAGTGTGGTTTGTGGTCTCATTTGGCTTTGGCATATTACTGGTAGATGTACTGAATGAAGTACGTTTTTTTGGGTTTAAACTTGGCTTCTGGTTCTCCCAGCAAGGCGCGATTTACACCTTTGTGGCTTTGATTTTTGTGTACGTTTTCAAAATGAATACGTTAGATAAAAAATACGGCGTAGACGAATAGGAGCTAAGTAATGGATGTTCAAACACTCACATTTATAATTGTTGGTTTAAGCTTTGCGCTTTATATCGGCATTGCAATTTGGGCCCGTGCGGGTTCAACAAACGAATTTTACGTAGCGGGCGGCGGCGTACCTCCACTAGCTAATGGTATGGCAACTGCAGCTGACTGGATGAGCGCCGCGTCGTTTATTTCAATGGCGGGTATTATTTCGTTCGCAGGGTATGATGGCGGCGTTTACTTAATGGGGTGGACTGGCGGTTACGTATTGCTCGCTATGTGTTTAGCGCCTTACTTACGTAAATTCGGCAAGTTCACAGTACCTGACTTTATTGGCGACCGTTACTACTCGCGCACAGCGCGCTTAGTGGCCATTTTATGTGCCATATTTATTTGTTTTACTTATATTGCAGGGCAAATGCGCGGCGTAGGCGTTGTGTTTTCTCGCTTTTTAGAAGTAGAAATTGAAACCGGCGTTTACATTGGTATGGTGATTGTATTTTTCTATGCGGTTCTTGGCGGCATGAAAGGCATTACCTATACGCAAGTAGCGCAGTATTGTGTACTTGTATTTGCATACTTAGTTCCGGCTATTTTTATCTCAATGATGATGACGGGTCACTTCTTTCCACAAACAGGCTTTGGTGCCACTTTAAGTGACGGCTCAGGTATGTATGTACTTGATAAACTTGACGGGTTAAGCGCAGAGCTGGGTTTTGCACAATACACCGAAGGCTCTAAAAGCATGATTGATGTATTTGCCATTACAGGTGCATTAATGGTCGGTACTGCAGGTTTACCACATGTAATTGTTCGCTTCTTCACTGTACCGCGTGTAAAAGATACGCGTATTTCAGCTGCATGGACGTTAGTATTTATTGCTATTGTTTATACTACCGCACCGGCAGTTGCCTCGTTTGCACGTGTAAACATGATCGACACAATCAATGGTAAAGACGGCAGTGGCACAGAGTACGCAGAAGCACCAGCGTGGATCAAAAACTGGGAACGTACAGGCCTAATCACTTTTAATGATAAAAATGGTGACGGCAAAATGTTCTACACAGCAGGTAAAATAGAAGATCCAAATAGCGCAAACGAAGTAAAAGTAGACCGCGATATTATGGTATTGGCTAATCCTGAGATAGCTAATTTACCTGCATGGGTTGTTGCACTTGTAGCCGCAGGGGGGATTGCAGCAGCACTGTCGACAACAGCGGGTTTACTACTGGTTATTTCGACTTCTGTTTCGCACGATTTACTCAAACGTACTCTGAAACCCGATATTAGTGATAAACAAGAGCTACTGGCCGCTCGATTAGCCGCGATGATTGCCATTGTTATATCTGCTTACTTTGGTATTAATCCGCCTGGCTTTGTAGCATCGGTGGTCGCATTTGCCTTTGGTTTAGCTGCTGCGAGTTTCTTCCCTGCAATTATCATGGGAATATTCTCTAAAACAATGAACAGAGAAGGCGCTATTGCAGGCATGATTACCGGTATTGGCTTTACTGCAGCGTATATCATCTTCTTTAAATTTGTGAGCCCTGAGCTTAACAGCCCAGAGAATTGGTTCTTAGGTATTTCGCCTGAAGGTATAGGTTTAGTCGGTATGGTAATTAACTTTGTTGTTGCTGCCGTAGTACTGAAATTTACTCAACCAACACCTGTTGAAATACAAGAAATGGTAGAAGGTATTCGTAATCCTAAAGGGTCGGCAGAAGCGCACGCGCATTAAGCCAACTTATATGTAAAGTACCAAAAGCCCGACCTTAGTCGGGCTTTTTATTTGTATAAATAATGAGTACATTGGTGCTGTGTATACTTTTTAGTGAGTGTAACAATGAGTGTAGAACAACAAGAAGTAGCCCAATATGTTTACCTTCAAGCGCCTTTCAGCATGCTCGATAACAGTGCTTGCGACTACTTTGTAAACCATCTTGATGTTATTTATTTAACGCGAGAAAATCAGGCGCAGTGGCTACAGAGCGAACACCCAAAGCTTTTTTTAATTCGCTCAGGTCTTTACGATCTAGTTGATGCTAAAGGTGATGTAGTAACACGTTTGGCACAAGGTGATTATTTTGGTTTTCCTTCGCTTTTAACCGGCGAAGCAATTCAAAATAAATTGGCGGTTCAAAAAGAGGGCATAGTGTATATGCTCAACCAAGAACACTTTGATTTTTTACGCCGAGAGTACAAACCGTTTGAGCAATATTTTGTAAGAGCTCACGCCAATAGATTACTATCATCACATTATAAAAGTAAAAACGACAGTTGGTCAGAGCGCAGAATATCTGAACTCATGACCCGCACAGCCATAACGCTTTCACCCGATGCCAGCATTCGACAAAGCGCTAAAAAAATGAAAGAGCACGGTGTGTCGTCAATTATGGTTATTCAACACGCCCATTTAGTTGGCGTGGTAACAGACCGCGATCTGCGAAATAGGGTGCTTGCCGACGAGGTAGACCCGCAAGAAGCGGTTAGCAGCATAATGACCACAAACCCTAAATTTATATTTGAAAATAACCGCGTGTTTTCTGCGTTGCATTTAATGCTCAAATATAATATCCACCACTTGCCAGTGCTTGATGAATGCCATAACCCGATAGGCATGCTCACCAGTACTGATTTACTGCGCCAACAAAAAAGTGATCCTGTGCAGCTCATTGGCCGCATTTATAAAGCGCATAACGTGACCGACTTAAAACGTTACGCCAAAGAAGTGCCCGATTTACTAAAGAGCTTCTCTCATAATATTGACGATATTTCACTTATTGGTAAATTACTAAGCGGGTTAACCGATGCATTAACATCGCGCTTGATCAGACTATTTCAAGAAGATCACGGCGCAGCCCCAACCAGTTTTAGTTTTATATGCTTTGGCTCACAAGCGCGCGAAGAGCAAACATTGCATTCAGATCAAGATAACGGCCTACTGCTCCCCAACGATTTAACTCAAGAGCATCATACTTATTTTAAAAAAATGGGAGAGTTTGTTTGCGAACAACTCGTTGAATGCGGCATTAGGCGATGCCCTGGTAACATAATGGCAAGTAGTGACTTATGCCGCATGAGCGTGAACGATTGGTCGGAACGCTTTTTTAAATGGATAAAAAGCCCAACCCCCGAAGCCATGCTTAACTGTAAGATATTTTTTGATTTACGCTTTATAGAAGGTTCAAATTCGTTATATACCGCATTTTGTGAACAATTAGTGCGCATATCGCGAAACGATTTATTTTATGCAGCCATGGCTACCGACATAAATAATAACAGCGTACCCATAGGGTTATTTAACAAGTTTAAAACGCAAAAAGATGACAACAATCACAAATACATAGATTTGAAAAAACGCGGTGTGGTGATCATTAACGACATAGTGCGCTTATACGCATTAAAAGCGGGAATTAAACGGGCTAACACCCAAGAGCGCCTAGAAGCATTATTAAAGTATAACCTCATCAACAAAGACGATATTTACAACTTAAAAGACTGTTGGCGGTTTTTAACTCAGCTGCGCTTAAGCACACAAATTAATGAAGAGGGGTTACCAAGCAACTGTATTAACCCTAATAAATTAAATTCACTAGAGCGCCATCAGTTAAAAGAAGCGTTTTATTTAGTAAAACAAGCGCAGCAAGGCGCCGCGTTTAAATTTGCACGGGGCAGTTTGTGAGGCTCTCATGGTAAAAATGTTACTTTCGCGGTATATAAAGCGCCGTCAATTACTAGCAAAAAATGCATTCTCGCAGCGCTATTTGGTGATTGATTTAGAGCTCACTGGGCTTGACCCAAAACAGCACGAAATAGTGTCGGTTGCATGGGTTGTAATTGATAACCAGTGTATAAAAATGAGCGAGTCGCAGCATTTTATTAATAAAGACGTAAAAAGCCTTGAACAAAGCCCGGTTTTTCATGGTATTAGTACTGACTCGGTGGCACAAGGGCAAAGCCTACAGAGTATTTTAATGTCTTTAAGCGCTCACTTTAGTGACTGCATTTTAGTATTTCATAATGCTATGCTTGACTGGGGCTTTTTAAAGTTAGCACTAAAAAATGCAGGGGTCACCCAGCGGCCTAAGCTGATCATCGATACCCTACAAATAGAAAAAAAGCGCTTACTGCAACACACAAGCGATATAAAATTAGATGATTTAACCTTAAATGAATGCCGTAACCGCTACGATTTACCAAGCTATCATTGCCATCATGCGCTTACCGATGCACAAGCCACTGCTGAGCTGTTATTGGCCCAATGCCATCAAATAGGCGCCGGTAAAGAGTTAACGTTAAGAGCACTAGTTTAACAAAGCTATTTCACTTACGTATAATTTTGTTAAACTCAATCCTTTTAAAAGGATTTATTATGGTAATTGAAGCCGCCAGTAAGTATTACAACCAGTTAAACAATGACCTTCAAGCAGTTAAAAATTACATTCACAACAATTTTGGTGTGTTTCTTACTATTCTTTACTTATTAGGTAGTTTATCAGGTGTTGTGTATCTTTACGTTTTACTTAATAACTTTTCGGTTGATGTATTCAACTTTATTGAAATAAGTGACTTTTTACTGGCACTGATTTCAAATCCTTTACTTATTACTATTTATACTACGCTCATCGTTATAACAGCTATTTATTTAAATTGGCGCTCAGGACACATGCCAGATCCTAGTAAAAAAACCGTGTTAAAAAAACTTTATTATGGCTTTGGTTACCCGTTCTATTTATTAAAACCTAGTTACTCAGTAATGTTATTTTTAGCACTTATAATATCTACATACCCTACTATGTTGGCGTATTCACACAGTAAAGACATAGTAAATGAAAGAACAATGAGTTATCACTTATCATTAAATTATCCAATTGCTAAGAGTAAAGTAACTCAACTTCAAAATGTTCAAATAGTAGCCTCAACAATGGGGAATTTATTTGTTTATGATAATAAACAAGATAAGTTACTTATTATTTCACAAGAAAATATTTCAGCATTGATACCTAATGAAAATAAAGAACAAACGGTTAGCTCAGAGTCAAAATAATAGCCTCTACATCACCCAAAAATTAGCTGATTTAATGGGGATACTCAGGCACGTAAGCATAAAATATTTAGCTGAAATATTATTAAATGTTACTTATAGGTGTAGGCATATAAGTCATAATTTCACTTTTACAAGGAACGAATATGAAACTTATCATCGCTATTTTTATTGCCTTATTTCCACTTGTTACGTTTGCAAATTCAAGTTTGCCGCCGAATAGACATATTGCTGTCCAGGGGAAGGGTGAGGTATTAGCTAAACCAGATCTAGCCAAAATTTCATTTGAGGTGGTTAGTATGAAAAAAGAATCACTTGATGCAAAACGTGATGTGGATGCTAGGGTTAATTTATTTTTAAACGGTTTAGATAAATATGGGGTCGCAGAGTCGGCAGTATCAGCCTCAAATTTATTAACTACTGCTGATATGCAATATTTAGAAAGTGGTGAAGAAAAACGGGTAGGTTACATTGCTTCGCGTTCACTCAAAGTTACTATTGATGATATTAACAAGATGAATGAAATTGTTGATTTTGCATTGAGTGTAAAAATAAATGAAGTAACTAATATAGAGTTACTGTCTTCAAAAGCCAAAGAGTTGGAAGCTCAGGCTACGCAGAATGCAGTAGAAAATGCGAAAGTTAAAGGTAAAGTACTAGCGAGTTCATTTGGTGCATCTCTTGGAAATATTTATAGTATTAATTCTAATAACAATCGCTCAAATTATGGCTATCATTCAATGTATGTTGAGCGCATTGATGTGACTGGTTCGAGAATGGGAGAATCTCCTTTTGCAGCGGGGCGTTATTTAGAAATTTCTATAACATTTGAATCATCTATAAACGTAGTGTTTGACCTAGAGATAAAATAATAATCAGGGTATGAGGCATTAGAGAAATGGAATTAAATTATTTTTATATTGGATTTTGTGTCATTACATTACTGAATCTCATTGTTAGTGTTCTTTTAATAAAGCGCGATGATTTAGAGGTTTTTCAAAAAGTGGCGCAAGTCATATTGGTCTGGTTAATTCCGTTGTTTGCTGCGGTTGGCTTGTGGTTGTTTTATCGCTCACAGGATAAGCCCAAAAGTATACCTAAAAGCTTTGGTGGAGGAACTTCCTCTGGTACGAACACATACAATGGCAGCGGGTTATAAGCAAATTTTAACGTGTATACTTTAAGGCTATGTGGGGATTTTCAACGTTAATTTAAAGTTTCTAATCGCTCCCTCTTATAATCAGGCGCAAGGTCGATTACAATACAGGCATCTAAAAGGCACATAGCCTTTATCTGCACGCTAAAAGAGTGGATTTTATATTTCATGGCAATCAAACTTGCAATTAATGGTTTTGGTCGTATTGGTCGAAATATTGTCCGCGCGTTGTACGAGTCAGGTTTGAGCGACGAAATTAAAATTGTTGCCATTAACGAACTGGCTGACCCTGAAGCTATTGCTCATTTATTAAAATACGACACATCCCACGGTCGTTTTTCTTTTCCTGTAAAACTTGGTGAAGACACCATTAGTGTTGCAGGCGATACTATTGCACTTTTTTGTGAAGAAAACCCAGTAGAATTACCTTGGCAAACCCTTGATGTAGATGTAGTACTTGAATGTACTGGTGTTTATCATTCGCGTGAGCATGCACAGTTACACATTACAGCGGGCGCCAAAAAGGTGTTGTTTTCGCATCCAGCTGATAACGACGTAGATGCCACTATTGTCTATGGCATAAACGACGATGAGCTTAAAAGCGAGCATACTATTGTATCTAACGGCTCGTGTACCACAAACTGTGTAGTGCCAGTAATAAAAGTATTAGATGATGCCTTTGGTATTGAGTCGGGTGCTATTACCACTATTCATGCATCGATGAACGATCAACAAGTGATTGACGCGTACCATCATGATTTACGCCGTACTCGCGCCGCGAGTCAATCTATTATTCCGGTAGATACAAAACTTGCCCGCGGTATAGACCGCATATTACCTAAATTTGAAGGTCGCTTTGAGGCCATAGCTGTTCGCGTTCCAACAATTAATGTAACGGCCATGGATTTAAGTGTAACGGTTAATGCCGATGTAGATTTAAAGGCCGTTAATAATGCACTTAAAGCACAAGCAAAAGATAGACTCGAAGGTATTTTAAG
>NZ_NTLW01000317.1:0-29607 GCF_002632075.1 Pseudoalteromonas sp. ESRF-bin5
CATTGTGCCATACAAATTACTGGCACTTTTTTCGTTACCCATGTTTTTCAGCGCAAACGCAACACTGTAAGTGGAGTTAAGAACAAGTGAGTTTACTAGTGAATCTTGAGAAAAATAGACTAATGCAGGGTTAAGCGGTCGGTGATTTAATGTACCTCTAGCAGCAAATAAGCAGATTATTAAAGCAGCCATTAGAATGGGTAAATTGGATGCTTTTTTCAGTGACGGTGGTTGTGTGAATGCTCTGCATAAAAGGCGATAGCTATAAACGCTTGTTAACGAGGCCAAAAGCAATGTACTTAACATTGCAAAAAGATGGCCATGCACTAACATTGAGAAGACTTCTTGTGGGTAATCAAGGTATTCAATATATAATCGGTTAGGCCTTACATCATATTGATTGATGAATGCAGGTGTTGATGCTTCAACAATAACAATTACAGTTACAACGCAGCTACCGTAAAGTGTAAAAATACGCTGGAAAAGCTCTGTTTTAGGGCGTGCAACTACATGTAGTATCAGTATAAAAACCCCAATAGTTGCTAAGTATCCAATGCTACTTAAGTCTATTCTGATTGCTCCTGATATGATCGGCCAAATATCACCATCATTTAATCTTGAATGTTGCCAAAACAATAAAGCAATGCGGGAAGTTATAAAGATTGATATCAATATAATAGTAAAACGCAACAAGGGTTTTAAAACGGAAGTATTTGCTGTCATAGTTGTGCTCGATCTTAATAATTGCAGCAATACTAAAAACCGAAACTTAAGAAATCCTGAGTCTAAACTTAATATTGGCTAAACTATGGAAACTTAAGCAAGTCTTAAGTAAAACTTAAGCTATATGGCGTAACCTAATGATGAAGATGCATTTCAGGTGAATGAGTAACACATGAAGTTATTAATAATTGAAGATTCAGCGTCACTAAGGCGTAGTTTACGAATTGGCTTAGCAAATCTAGGCTTTGCGGTTGATGACACCGGTGATGGTGCACAAGGGCTGAGTATGGCGATGACAGGTGAGTATGAGCTTATAATACTTGATATTATGTTACCGAGTATCGATGGTATTACTTTATTGCAAACCATAAGAACCAAACAGCTTGATTCTAAAGTCTTAATTTTGTCAGCTAAGCAAGAACCTGAAGACCGTGTTTTAGGGCTTTTAACAGGAGCGGATGATTATCTGACTAAACCCTTTTCATTTGATGAGCTCCACGCTCGACTGCTAAATTTAATGCGCCGTGGAGGATTGAAGATGATGAGTGATATCATAACTATTGATAATTTAGCACTGAATTTACAGTTAAAACTGCTAAAAGTTGCTGACAATGTTATCGACTTAACACCCAACGAGTACAAAATTGTCGAATGTTTATTTAGCAATCAAAATAAAGTGTTTAGTGCAGAAAAGCTAAGTACCTACCTTGCAGGGCAATATGATTTGATATCAAAGAACTCGATTGAAGCCCATTTATCATCTGCTCGCAAAAAAGTAAGAGTTGCAGGAGGGGAGCTGCCAATTCAGACCAAACGTGGTTTTGGTTATATTGTACAAGGACAATAATGAAATCTATTCGCAGTAAATTAGTTGTTACACTTTCGGTAACTATAACTAGCTTTGTTTTATGCATTTTGTTGGCAACCGACATTGCTGTTGATAGTTGGATAGATAATGAGTTTGATCGCAGCCTGCAATCCAAAGCAGGTATGTTAATGACCTTAGTACATAAAACTAATGAAGGTTTTTCGTTTAACTTTTCTAGTGAGTTTTTGCCCGAGTTCGAAGGGGAAATAGAGCCTGAGTACTTTCAATTATGGAGCAAAGAAAGTGTTTTTACCCGCTCAAAAAGTTTAGATTTATTTGAAGTTAAAAACCTACCATATGAAAGCTTAGAAATTGGCGAGTCAAAAATACTCCCTATACAATTATCTGATGGCCGAGATGGTCGGGTGTTTTATAGTCGTTTTATACCACAAGAAAAAGACAATATATCAGTAGACACATATAAAAAAACAAATGATGAGCCACTGACTTTAGCTTATGCAGCGTCTTCTGAGGAAGTTGATTTTGTACTTTGGTTGATTGACGTTATTTTTATAGTCACCATAATTACAGTTATTGTATTTATTCGATTATTTGTCAGGAAGGCGATAGATACATCACTTGCGCCATTAATTAAACTCAACCAAGATATCAGTCAGTTAAGTATTACCAGTGAAGGCTCACAGATATTTATACAAGAGCCAGTTAAAGAGCTCTTGCCTATTGTTGAAAGCTTAAATGCTTTTATTAAAGAGAATAGACAACTTTACCTAAGGGAAAAGCGACTTACATCCGATATTGCCCATGAAATAAAAACGCCCATTGCCGAACTTATAAATATGGCAGAAGTTGCTATCAGGTTTCCAAATGAGATTGAGCTCAATGAGGATTTTAAGCCTGAAGCGTTGAAAATAAGTTTACGGCTTAAAAATATCGTGTCGAACTTATTGCTATTACATAAATACAGTAATGGTAAGCTAATCAAACAAGATGCTTGTGATTTAAATCAAGTCATTACCAGAGTCTTAGAAAACACTGATTTATCGCGTGTAAATTTGGAGTTGAATGAGAATGCACCAGCAATTATAAGCAACTTGTTTGCCCTCGAATCAATTATTAGCAATTTAGTTAACAACGCTAAACAATACAGCCCACTAAATTCAAAAATTTTAGTTTCGACAATGATTTCAAAAGAAAAATTTTTATTTTTGTCAGTTACTAACTCCCTTATTGAACCTTTGAGTGATAATGATATAGACCAATTATTTGACCCTTTATGGCAAAAAGACACTTCAAGAACATCGAATGATAACTTTGGATTGGGGTTATCAATCGCTAAAACGCTTAGTAAAGCAATTGATGCGCAATTAAGTGCAGAAGTTAGTGACAGAAAAATCACATTCTCTTTAGCCTTAAACACTGATTAGTTTATTTAGCCCTACATAGAAATAAAGGCTGGGGAATGCAATTATGTGATGAGGCTCCTAAATACTTAATTGTACTGGTAGCTATCAAACAATCAACTCCGTTTCTGCGGCTTAGCAGGATGTTGTTATCACTATACATTTTACAGATCCGCCCTCCGGCTCTAACTCGTTTTTGTCCAAAAACGAGTTTACCCGACCGTTCGCTCTTCGCTTTTAGCCGAGCTTCGTAAAAGTGCCACGAGCGGACACTAGTAATGCTTGCCTAACACGAAATGTGTAATCAGGATTTAGGCGCTTTTGGGGTATAATATCCCCAATCCTTTGTTATAAAACCTTTATTTAATAACCTTTTGTATGGGGTCTTATATTTTCTTTTGTAGTATTTAGATAAAGTATTTGAACCTGATAGTTTTTCATGTTTATCAACATATATCCTAAGTTGATTTAAGTTACCTCCGGCTGAACCATACAGCCCAAACAACTTGATTTTTTGCTCCTCTAAATCGTACTTTTCTCCCTCACGTAAGTCGCCAAAGTTGGGAATAACTTCCCCCCAATCAGGGAATGCAATATTGCACAATGCATCGAGACATGAGTAGCCTTCAATTTTTTTTCCATTAATTTCTAAAATAAGCTCTGTATTGCTTAGGTCAGTTTTAAAATCACTTTCAATTTTATGAATGATTAATTCAAGCTGGTTACACTGGTTATGCTTTTCAAGTATTGATACTTCCTTTGCTTGCTGCTTAATTGTTGAAATAAGGCCCAGTAAAGCTAAAGCAGCTATATACGGAGATAATAATCCTCCGACATAAGAACCTAGAGCAGACCAGTCATTAACATTAACCGAAAGTTGAGGTGTAAAAACGATTAATAGCGGAGTAACAATTATTATTACTCCGCTGATCAAGGCAATGATTAAATTTCGTGTCAACTTACTCATAAACTCCCTTTATATCTAACAGCCTTACCAGAGGACACTTCCCCTATTTTAGGATGGAAATATCCTATCTTATGTCAATAACAAACAGTGTAAGTTATCAACAGCTATAAATAGTATGCTTCATATAGCTTATATAAACATGTAAAAAAGAAGAAATTTTACTTTTTTCTTACTAAGTTAAAAGTAACTCATCTGACCGTCTGCTTCTCGCTCATAGCGGCCTGCCAGATGAAACCTAAGCCTAACAATTAAAACTCTCTGAACTGATGTGAATTACTTCAAATTAACTTACTAAAAACGTCTCTATCACCCGCTCTCTAAACCCGCCAAAGGCCTGTAAAAAGCTTGCTTCCTGAGGCTCTGTTTGCAGCTGATTTGCTCCATTTTTGCCCCATGAAAATAATAAATCATCAATTTCAGCAACCGGCTGACTACCGGACCGCGTGGAGTATGTCTTTTTATGGTTCTCTGTTCCAAGATACTCATTAGCTATGGCGTTATTTCTTATCAATATGCAAGTGTCGGGTAGCTCTTGGTCAATTCTATTTGCAAAGGTGGTTAGTGTTTCTTCGGCGAGGGTGAATAGCCAAGCTTCTTGGTTTGGGGAACTATTTACTCTTAATATTCGTCCCAAAACTTGCCTGAAATAAAGCTCAGTTTTAACTCTGCTTAAATGGCAACACACTTGCAGCCTAGGTATGTCAGTACCTTCCGACACCATTCCAACGCTTACAATCCATTGCGTGTTGCTAAAGCGAAAATGGTTAATTCTATCGCCTGCATCGCTTTCTTTGTAAGTAACTATGGTTGCTGATTGATGAAAAAGGTCGGTGAGTACAGTCACTATCTGCTCTGCATGCTCAACAGAAGAGGCCACAATTAACCCTGCGGCATTGCTATTCTGCTGGCTAATAGTGGCGAGCTTACTTACTCCTTGAGCAATAATATAATTGATTACAGCTTCGTGCTTAATCAAATCCTGGTAGGAAATCGATGGATCTTTTAGCAAAGACTTTAATGAGTTATAGGTTTTGGTTTCCTGTTTCGTGGTTGTTACCGAAATTTCTTCATTATCAATTAAAACAATTTTAGGGTTACGGCATACGCCATCATTTACCGCCTGTTGCAGCGAGTAAGTGTAATTACATATTATTTTATTATCAGGGTCGCTATAAGTTGCCAGCGCGATAGGAAGAAGGTCAGAGCGCCAAGGTGTGCCTGTCAGCGCTAACGTAAAAGCAGCGTGCTGTTGAATATTTTTAACAATATCTTGCCCCCATACATTGGCATCCTCAATGCTCGAACCAGCACAATGGTGTATTTCATCAAACACCACCAACACGCGGTTGTTCCTTAATAACTTCCAGTAGTCGTCATTAAAAAAGCGCATGTTTTGATAAGTATACGAGCAACCAACTGAGCCAATAACACCGTCAAAATTACAATTTAACCGTTTAGCAAACGTCTTTCTAATACCATTGGCCACCTCACTAGAGGGTGAAAAGCAAATCACAAAGTCTATTTGCTTAGTTTCAAATAAATACGCTGCAACTTCTGCCGCCAATACAGTTTTACCGGCCCCTGGTGTAGCTAAACAAAAAAAGTGCTTATGGCTTTGAGAGTAGTGCTTTTTAACTGCCGATAAGCAGGCTGTTTGCCAACCCCTTAACATGGTTGTTTTTCTGTTGTTTTATTACCCAATAAAGTCTGCAAAGCATTTATTTTGCCAAGTAATTTAATCGACTTTTCCTTTGCTTGAGTGTGATGCAGCTGCAACTGTACTTGCAGCTTAGGGTAGCGTGCAGAAAGGCGCTGATACTCTTTAGCTTCTTCAAGTACAGTATTTAAATCAATCTCGTATGTTAATAAATCTTTTTTAAGTTCTTCTTGGTACTCAATAACTTTAACTGTTTCGGTCGAAATATCAGGAACGCTAATATTTGTAGTATCTATTTGTTTTACTTTGCCTCGCCTTGAAGTAGGAATGATTTCTAAACTTGAAAAAAGCTCTGTTGTTGAATATATAACCTCTTTAGCTCCCTTATTTAATTTATTGGTTCGTCTTAAAAGTCCATTTGCAACATTGCGAGTTAATTGGCGATATACAAACTTTCGGGTTTCTACTGGATCAGTAAACTCAGATTGTTCACGCAATAATGCCTCTTTCGCTTGCGTCACAGTGAAATTATTCATCTGTTTGATTACCAAAAGAAAATGTAAAAATACATTCATATTCGCTTTTTTACTCATTGCTAAACCTTACTACTCACCATAAACTTAGGATTCCTAAGTATACATGCTCATGTAAAAACTAGACAATCATTTAAATGTGAGAGTTACCAAGATGAAGCAACGGTGCAGGTTAAATCCTTTTTTACAGAGCGTCTTAAAGAGGCTCGAAAGCGAATGAAAATAAGCCAAAAAGAGTTAGGTATTAAAATGGGGATGGATCCAAGCTCTGCCAGTGGCAGAATGAATCATTACGAAACAGGTCGCCATATGCCCGACTTAGCAACTTTAAAAAAGCTAGCGATCGAGCTAAACGTTCCCGTAAATTACTTTTTTTGTGAATCAGAAGAAAGCGCAACTCTGGCATGTTTAATCGAAAAGCTTGATGAAGAAGGTAAACGCAAACTCATTCAGCTACTCCAGTCGAAAATTTAATCGTATAAAAAACAGATAAAGATATATTAAATATACTCTTTAAATGATGTATAAATGCTAAAGATCAGGATATAAATATGGATATCACTAAAGATTATTATAAAGTCCTTGGTGTCTTACCTTCTGCAGAACGTATTGTTATAAAAGCAGCTTATAAAGCCTTGATGAGAGAGTATCACCCTGATGTTTATCAAGGCGAACGAGAGTACGCTCTAAGAAAAGCTACAGAGATAAATGATGCCTATGAGGTTTTATCAAATGAAGTAAAGCGAAGAGAATATGATGAATATAACTCTCAAGCTAATTTCGAGTTCGGAAATAAAAATAGTGACTCTGAGCTAAATGATGCTATTCACAACTCACTTAATGAAAAGTGGGTTTTAGCGTGTAAGTATTGCCCTGATTTATTGCAGGTAGAAAAGCGGCTCTCTCAAATATCTAGTTCACTCTGCTTTTCATTTAAGGTAGAGGTTTTAGAAACTAAAAACTTTTCTTCAGCTAAATTAGTAGCAAATAAAATGCTTGAAAATTACGTAGAAACTTATTTTGGAAAGAATAAGGATATTAAAGCATTTGCAATAGAGCTTATAATAGGCAATAAAAAAGAAGCCGCGAGAGAGTTAAATAGGGTAATTGCTACCCTTGGTTCAGAAGTGGACTCTAAGTTTATAATCACTAAAATCACTGAAGAATTTTTACATCAAGATAAAAATAATCAGAGCTTAAATGAGTATCTAAATTATCAGGTAGGAGATCACATTTCAGTTAAAACTATCCCTTCAAATGGAAAAGGTTTTCTCTATTTTATTTATATAACTATATTTATCGGTGTGATTTATATTTTTATGTGAGGCTTTTATTTATGAGTACTACAATGATTTAACGGTGGAAAAAACCTCCATCTATTCACTTCAGTACCCCTTATAATACCAATTTATTACTAATTAACACTCAAAAAACCACGACCTTTGCGGTTTGATAAGCCAACAATTTATATTGATATTCTTGCAAATAGAGACCACATGGACGCTGCATCAAAAAAGCCTGCTACTAAAAAAGCCGCAAAAAAAACACAAGTCGGATTTGAAGAATCCCTTTGGGATGCTGCCAATAAACTGCGTGGCAGTGTTGAATCAGCCGAATATAAGCACATTGTTTTAAGCTTAATCTTTCTTAAATTTATTAGTGACAAGTTTGAAGGGCGTAAAAAAGCCATTATTGCCGAGTACGGCGACGAATACATCGACATGGTCGACTTTTACGCAATGGATAACGTGTTTTACCTACCAGAAGATGCACGCTGGTCGTACATTCAAGCCAACGCTAAGCAAGGCAATATAGCCGTTAAAATAGATACCGCACTGCACGCGGTTGAAAAAAACAATAAATCACTCGCGGGCGTATTGCCCGATAATTACTTTTCACGCTTAGGGCTTGATGCCAGTAAGCTCTCCGCGCTTATCGATACCATTAATAATATCGACACCATTGCCAACCAAAACGAAAAAACAGAAGAAGACTTAGTTGGCCGTGTGTACGAATACTTTTTAGGTAAATTTGCCGCATCAGAAGGTAAAGGCGGGGGCGAGTTCTATATAATGTCATCTTCAAATTTATCATGCGAATGCCACCTAAGTTTAGCGGCTTAAAGTGTTACCTATTTTTTAAATCCAACGAAAAGTTAGAGCACTTGTATTTAAATGGATATGTATAATCTATCGGTGTTGGAAAACGAAATGTTGCTACGATGAGGCTAAGTATTTAAAGGTACTTAAAGAGCGTGATTCGCCATTATTAAATACATAAATAACTTGATGAATACCATTGATACTGACTAAATATAATAACTAGTGATTGGTTAAACTGTGTTGTTTGTAAATAGATTTAAGCAAACTAGCTACGCGCATATGTTCCATTTTACTTTACTCAATAGTAATATCTTAAGCTATTTGTTAAAAGTAGATAAATGAGCGTTAAGGCGGGCAGGAATATGCGCGATGATAGCACTATTAAATTGCAACAAAATGAGTATAAGCATGGATGAAGCGAAAGAATGGGCACTAATAAATTTATCTGACTTTTCTGGACTCTTAGATCAAGCACTAGAAGGTAAAGATTTAGATTTCGATGACAGGATATTTTATACGGGGCAATTAGCAAACTGCGCTAGAATATTCCGAGCACTAGTATTAAGTGAGCCATCGGGAGAGCTTTTAAAGCTCATAGAGCTTAAATCTAAGACATATGAATTAGCATCCCGACCGAATGAAAGAGGCACAATAGTAAGAGAGGGATGGTTTTCTATACAGCCAATTCTTCATCGATATGCTTTGATGGTAAAAAATGTATAACAAGGCTATCAACCAAAGGCAGCAAAGTTGGTTGGGTCTTAATACTCTGGCCAGTTATGGCAGCGACTATAACTGCCTATTCTGAGCTTCGATCTTTCGACTAATGAAATTCTGACAAATTCTGACTATTGTCATTAGTTTCCATATGTCCCATCACTGTGATTTTAAAAATTACTATCTTGCTATGTTTCACTTATTTACAAAAATGAATTTCCTCAGTTACACACGATTCTTAATCATTAGCAAAGTGTACTTGTGCCGATGTACGCTTATTTCACTTCACTTAAAGATAAACTCACAGGGGTTGAATTCATTGACTCTACATGCATTAAGGTATGCCATAATATTAGTATTCTCAGGCACAAAACCTTTGATGGAATAACTCAGTTCTATACTCGTTTATAGTGCGGTAGTAGCCGATCAAGTTCGCCACATGCTTAGCTATTTCGATTGACGTACTAGGTTCTTTAACGTCAGGAGTCATTCATCAGGAAGGTGAAAAAAAGTGAAGCAGCTATAGATATTATGAATACTCTGGGAAATGCTGCACTGAGGCAATATCCACTAAAGCAATTACCATATAACATTTGGTTTATGATTAACACAATAATAAAAATGGGAATCAATAATCCAAAACAAGTCATGGTGAAGGTAATAACCTTTGCAAGCTTGTTTTTAATTGTATTTATTATAGAGGGGGGGTCCATTAGCTTTGGGTCTTTACTTTTAGAGTTCTTCCTCAAAAAACTTCTGGCTGCCTCCCTAAATAAGTCGGTTTTAATCTTATAAGATGAAAGCTCTTTTTGTTCAAAGCTCAGTCGTGAGCTATCAACTTTTTCAAGAAACCTTTTTTCATAAACAAACGCAGGCGGCTTCCAATATTCACGCTTTATTTGAATAACTTCTGATGTTTTACATATGATAAAAATTAAATTATCACTTTGACCCGGTTGATTACTTTTGATTGTACGATCAAGAAAAACCCATCCATAGTCAGGTGAATAACCCCACCACTCCATTTGTTACCTCCAAAAGATATACACATTAATTTGCAAATAAGCCTCTCTATTTTTATAAAATAGCCCATATAGGTAAAGCTATTAATACCAAAAATTTTCTTAATTCATTTGTTACTAGTTCAGCTAGTATGGCATCAACTATAATTTCAAGAATGGCCAGTCATTAGACCAAATTTCAAAGAGTAGTTTGCAAAAGTTGCAATGAGCCAAAAAAGAAAGATGATTAGTGCAGTTAAACTTTAACTATAAATTAGATGATGTTAGGTATATAGCCCACCTCCAGCTAAGAGCCCAAAATTAAGACAAGGAAAAATTTTGAACTCATTAATTTTTACTTGTTAGTATAGTAATGTTAGAAAAAGCCTATACTAAACTATTTAGTAGTATGGCTTTTAATAATATTTAATATTTCAAAATGCTCCAGATGGATTGCTATTTCGACAGGTGTTTTTCCCCAATAATTGACACAGCTGTATTCTGCACCAGCTTTCAGTAACCACTCTACAATGTCAGCCCGGTTATTCTTTACTGCAACGTGGAGAGGATACTGGTCACAATCATCTAATTGATTGATAAGCTTTTTAATTTCTTCTTCAGATGCGTCAGAAAGCGATTCAAGAATGGCTGATTTAGATGCACCATCTTCTATCATGGTTACTAAATCTTCAATATTATCAATATCCTTCCAGTGTCTTTCCTCGATTTTTGGACTTTCTACTATTGGGGTACTGTTAATAATATGAATATCATCTTTTAATGATTGAACACTCAGTTTAATATATTCAGATACTTGTTTTTCACTGTTGCCCTCGGCCACTTCATAGGCTTTGAGCCATAAAGCTGAGTTAAGAATGCCCTCTGCCATTTCAGAAGCTACAACAGAATATAAGTTTTCCTCATACTTTCTGTTGTTCACATTTTTGGATTTAAGTTTATCGAGCAAGCTCATAACTTTCCTTTAATTACATTTTTGACTTATTTATTAGCATTTAGATAGTTTTTTATCGGACTAAATAGTTGTATGTAATAGATGTTTTCAAACCTATGAGGTTTATCTATTATTTAACTTTGTTTTTGAATCAAACGGCATAGCCAATAACTTCTTTTTAGGGGCCATTACTTCATATCGAATCATATTCTATTACACTAATAATAATTTCAAGTATAGATAATGAACGTCAAATTTAAATTTTAACTAATTGTTTTTTTTATATTTTAAGTATTTAAACGAAGGGTGGCAATGTAAGCTTTGATCACATTATCTTGAACAAAAGTTTTAAACCAAGATCCTAAAATTATAGAGTAATAATAATAATACTTTATGGTTAAAAATTTATTTAGTTAAGTTTATTCATTCAAATACATTTCAGCCATCCCATCCAATTTGGCTTTTACTTCTTTCCAATTAGGCATTACTTGGGTTAATAAACGCCAGAAGCGCTCGCTGTGGTTGTGTTCAGCAATGTGGCAAAGCTCATGTAGAATCACGTAATCAATGCATTCTTTCGGTGCTTTAACAAGGTGAGGGTTGAGCATCAAGTTGCCTTTGATTGAGCAGCTTCCCCATTGCTTTTTCATTGCCATGACACGAAAAGAGGGGATGCCTGTTACCCATGTAGTTTTAGGCAATAGTTCGGCTAGTCGCTCATGAAAAATTGCTTTTGCTTTGTGTTGATACCATTTGTCGATTAGCGGTTTAATTTTCACCAACCTGCTATCTTGACTATCAAGGGCAATATCTTTACTAACTTCATGCTTGATAGTGACGTTTAGCTTACCTCGGCTAAGCTTCACACTAGGCACTTGCTCTGCATCAACAATGACCTTGAGTACATAGCGCTTACCTAAATAAAATTGGGTTTCGCCACTTACATATCGCTTGTGCAATACCGTGTCTTTTTGCTTTGCAAAGTCATTAATACTTTGCCATATCCACCTTGCACGCTTATGCATGGCATCTTGAATAGCATCATCACTTGCATTATGTGGCACTGTAGCCACAACACGTTGATCAGGGTGAACTTTTATAATGACCTTACGTGCTACTTTTTTAGCGGTATCACTAGGCTTTGGTTTACGAATAACGTCATAGCGAATGGTGTCGTTACCATAAGTAAAAACACCGTATTCGTTGGTTGTTGCGCTGCTTTTTTCAGAATGAATAGCAGCGGCTACCGTTTTTTGTGTCACTTACATTAGCCTCTAGCTATGCCTAATCGGGTTATCTTTAACACTTCTTCAATCAGCTTTTGAGCATTATCAAGGCCAAGCTCAGCAAACAGTATGGGTAATAACTTCATGTGAATAGCGTTTTCAATTTCCGCAGGGTTAATGGAATACTCAGCAACCGCATCATTCACGACGGCATCAATATCAAAAGCAAGTGCTACTAATTTGTCGTTATCGAGATCCTTTTCACTCAAGAATTCAGCATCAAATAGGTGCTTAAACAAACCAAAGTAGGCTTGGGCATGTTTATTTAACTTGCCGGAGTCATCTAAAAAGTCTTTGGGAACATCAGCGACTTTGCGGTCTTTCACTTCCTGCTCAAAATCGGCAAAAAGGATGTACTGCTTAACTGGCGCATCAAACATCGCTTTAGCATCTTCAATCGCCTTTTTAAGCATCTTAGAGAAATATTCTTGAGCATAAGGATCATCTGCTAAGTCTTGCTCAATCATCTTGGTGATACGGCCAGTGATTTTATCTGTTTGGTTACGAGCTTCATCATCGCTCATATCCTGTGGCTTAACGTCTTTTCCTAAATTACCCACCAAGTACGCACCGTCAGGCTCTTTAACTTCAATACCTGCAATATGCTTGTCTAATAGACTGCGAATATCTTCTGCGTATTCGTCATAATTAATGGTTTCGTTCGCTAACTCCATTACAACTTTACGTAAACTCACAAAAACCTTTAGATCTCGTTTGTAAAGGTCACGCTTATTGTCGAACGATTTATCTTCAAAGTAGGTAGCCGATTGCAGTGCTACCTTCATACAGCTTGAGAAAGCTTTTAGTGCATCATAAAAATCTTCACGCTTTTTCAGGTTCGTATCAACTAGGCTCCCGTTAACGTCCTGTATTTTAGGTGCTAGTGCTTGACTCAATGCTGCGGGCTGGAGCTTGTTTTTAACCCCGTCAAATATTGCCCATAAATCACTGTGCAGGCCCGGAAGCTTTTTGTATTCCGTATCCATTCGGTTATACAACCCTTTCAGGTCGTCTATATCAAAGCCGCCTTGAGTGCGCTCTGCAAGGTCTTGGTACTTTTCTATGGTGGTATCAAGCTCTTTTAATATGCCTCGGTAGTCAATCAAGTAACCAAACTGCTTTTTGCTATGCAAACGGTTTACGCGGGCAATGGCTTGAATCAGGTTGTGCTCTCTAAGAGGTTTGTCGATATACAGTACGGTGTTCTTTGGCTCGTCAAAGCCCGTTAGCAGTTTATCAACCACTATCATAATGTCAGGGCCGTCATCTCTGCCAAAGTCTTCAATAATGGCTTTGGTGTAGGCTTTTTCATCCATTTTATCAACATTGGTCTTCCACCAGTTTTGCACAATGTCTTTGCTTTCTTGATCAACAATATCATGCCCCTCACGTGTGTCAGGAGCCGACATTGCAACAACTGATGTCACGGTGCCAATTTTATCTAAAGCCTCTTTATAGCGTATTGCAGAGGCTTTAGAGTCACAGGCTAGCTGGCCTTTTAACCCCTGATGCTTAAAGTTTTGAAAATGGTCGGCAATATCGTAAGCAATTAACATAATACGATCGGCGGTTTGATAAATCTGACCTTTTTGCGAAAACTTTCTTTTTAAATCAGTTTTTTGTTTGTCGCTCAGCTTACTGGTACTGCGATCAAACCATGCATCAATCGCCTTATCGTTAACGTTTAGCTCAGGAATACGTTCTTCATACAGCAATGGGGTCACGGTTTTATCTTCAACTGCTTGCTGCATCGTGTAAGAGTGAATGATTTTACCGAACTTGTTTTCAGTCTTATCGTCTTTTAATAGCGGCGTACCTGTAAAGGCGATAAACGCAGCTTTAGGCAGGGTTTGCTGCATACGGATATTATTTTCACCGTTTTGGCTGCGGTGACCTTCATCCACTAACACAATAATATTAGGGCTATCGTTGTAACAGTCTTTGTGTTTTATGGCAGAGCCAAACTTATTAATGATCGAGAAGATAACTCGCTCATTTCCTTTACCAATTTGTTCCGCTAAACGCTTACCTGTGGTCGCCATAGCATCTTTTTTATCACGGTCAGTGAGTACACCACCAGATGCAAACGTACGGCTCAACTGGTCTTCTAAATCAACGCGGTCAGTCACAATAATTACGCGGCACTGCGCTAGCTCTTCAAGCCATATAAGCGCTTTTGATAAAAACACCATAGTAAATGACTTGCCGCTACCTGTGGTGTGCCAAATCACACCACCTTCACGAGCGCCAGTGTCATCGAAGGTGTTTATGCGCTCAATAAGTGCTTTTATACCAAACACCTGCTGGTATCGAGCTACAATTTTGCCGGCTTTTTTATCAAATAAGGTAAACAGGCGGGTCATATCTAATAAGCGCTCAGGGCGCAATAAACTTACAATCAGCCTGTCTTGGTCGGTTACCGTCAGCTCACCTGCGGCAATAAGCGACTGGTAATCTGTTTTATCTTTTGCAGGGCGATGATTAAACAGTGCATTTAATTGTTCATCGCTCAACTTATGATTTTTTAGTCTGACAAATTCCGCTTCGGCTATTCCTAAGTGAGAGTGTTCTTCTTTCCACTTTGCCCAAAATTTTTCAGGGGTGCCGCATGTTGCATACAAGCCCTCATGCCCGTTTATGGCCAATAATAACTGGCTGTAGGCATATAAGTGCGGTATTTCATCTTGCTTTTGGTTACGAATATGCTGAGAGATTGCTGCAAAGTTGGTCGATTTACCCTCTTTGTTTGAATCGGGGCGTTTTGCTTCAATCACCACTAATGGCAAGCCATTTACAAAACACACAATGTCCGGTCTGCGGTTGCCCGTACCCTCGGCATTTTGTACCACTAATTCTTCGGTACAATGAAACGCATTGTTATCAATATTATGCCAATCAATCAGCTTAATAGTGGGGGATGCTTTTTTACCATCAATAAATTCAGTCACACTCACGCCATACATTAGCGCATCATAAATTTTCTCATTAGCCGCTTTTAGCCCCAAGTTCATGGCAGGGTTCAGCTCATGCATTACCTTATCAATGGCCGCTTCTGAGAGCGCATGCTGCTTACCTGCAAACGAGAACGTTTGTTTGGCTAAAAAGGCACGCATTACAGGTAACAACACCACCTGATGGGTGCTTTTTTTGTTACCTGCTAACGTGTTCCCGCGAAGAGCTTCACACTCACTCGGTGGAATAAACGTATAGCCTAAGTTAGTCAGCAGCGTAAGCGCAGGGATTTTGGCGCTGAATTCTTCTTGAAATTTAATGGTTGTCATTGTGCCTAATCATCCTTAATGAGTTATCCCACGCAACTCGTTATTTGCATATTGCTGTGCGTATTACCTTGCTCAGAGGCCGACTCTAGAGTGCGACCTTGATGGTCGTGCAGCGTAATGCCTTGCTCTGTTTTCCAGTCTACCCAACCATTAGAACTGGCTAATAGCAAAAACATCGAGGCACCGCTTGGTGTAGGGAATAAATAATCACGTTGAAATACAAAACGCCCATCTTGCTTTGCGATAACACCTTTAGCCAGTAGCTGGTCACGCTTATCATAAAACCGTTGTTCTGTTTTACGCTTGGTGGTCATAGGAGCGGATGAACCTTTTAATACCACCATGCCTTCGTTGGTGTAAATGCCTTTGGCATCAACGCCTGTACGGCTACACGAAAATACCTGTTCAGCTTTGGTAGGTGATGTTTCTGTCAGTGGTTCAAAAATCGGGTAGCCAAGGGTGGCTAACAACAAGCTACCAATTTCATGAATTTCATCGCAATCTGCTTTAAGTGGCACAGGTGTATGTGGCTTTTGCCCTCCATTACCATTAAGCAATTCATAACGCTGGCAGTGTTTTGCTTTTTCTATCGATAGCGATTCTAAATACAACACATGGGTTTGGGTTAAGTTATTGGTAAGCGACACCAAAACTAATGCACGCTCCCAATCTTTCTTTTCGTCTTTGTAGTGCTGCATCAATCGGCTACCGACATCGCCCGACTGACCAATATATAATTCATCTTTGCTATCGCCCGACACTAAAAAATAAAGCCCAACTTGTTTGGCTTCTGGCATTTTTACAAATTCAGCAATATCACTACGCGGCACTTCAATTAAGCGAATAATCGACGTGGTTTGCTCGGCAATGCGAATGCCAGCAGGGTCGCCCGTAGGTAAAAATATCTGAATGGTACGAGGTCGTTTTTGAGCAATCATTCAGCCTGCACCACACCTTCATTATTAGGTTGCAACTCAGTAAGTACACCTAATTGGATAAATAAAGACTTTAAAGATGGAACTACATCATTAAGTGAGTCAATAAAGCTAATGTAATTATTGAAAAATTTAGATGTAATCTCTTCATCATCATTAGATGATCGTAAAAACAAGGATTGCCCAACCTTAGACTCTAGGTTGATAATAAAATCTCGGATCATTGGCTTAGACATCACTCTTTCTGATTTAAAAATACCATTATCTGACCATGAGCGCATTACATCTATAAATTGGAGTGTATTGAATTCAGGTCTGTTATTTTTCTGACTATTAAATCTTACTTCAACAGTTTTATTCAAATCAGAATTAGTATTTTGAATAGCTTCACTTAGTTGTGTTATCAATTCATCTATAAGGCGATTTACTTCTGCGTTCGTTAGGTAGTCTATATATGAACATATATATCTTTTTAGAATAGTAAGCTCAGAAAAAACAACCGATTCAATACAGTAGCCTTCATGACTAAATGGAGTGCAGCTTCGCCTGATCTTCTGTTTCAAGTTAATATCAACTGCTGATGTTGAAAAGTCTCTGTCAAAAATAGCGTTCCAAGTCTTTCCTTTCATAAGAGAAGACAATGTCCGTTTATTATACTCAATTTTTTGAGCAATATTGTCCTTCCCACGTAGAGGGAAGAATGTCACTTCACTCAAACAACCTGCAACATCAGTCACCTCTTTCAATTTTTGGTTCAATGCATGGAGATAATTGGCATCATCTTTACCTTCAACAAAAGCTATATGTTTTGCTTGATTTAGTCGCTCTAACGACAAAACTACTCCACCTAAAGCATTTTTTATTATATCAAAGCCTGAACTGTCTATTGCTGTCAAAAGACCGTCATTCTTAACATCATCACTTATAAAAAAGACTTCTCCATCACCAGCGTTTGTTACAAACTGGTCATTGTGACTAATAATAAAAAATTGATTGTGGTCAATTTTTCTGAGGTAATTAAGTAGGTTTTGCTGTAGCTTGGAATGGATATGAGAGTCTGGTTCATCAACTAAAAGTAACTTGAGGGGCGCATCAACAAACTCAACGGTTGCTAAAATCTCTACAATCTGGAGGAATCCGCTACCTTGAAGGTGCAGGTCATATGGTTTTGAGCCTTCAACAGAAACACCAAGGCAGACATATTCATCTTTTTCTCGTCTGGTAGTTGGCGGTAGAGTAAATTTGATTTCTTTCTCAACTATTTCAGAAATACTTGCTTCTAAATCAGCAATAGATTTCCTTTTCGATATGATTTTATTTCGTAAAACCTCATGAGAAGAACCTTTTTGTATTTTCTTCTTAATCTGCGCTTCATTGTAATAGGGTTCAAACTGGTGGACACCTGCCACAGGTCTAGTTTGATAGATAAAGATTGCTTCATCTAAAAACTTACCTGCACCGCAAAAATCTTTTGCGAAATTACTAAATTGGTCGTCATCAGTAGGTTGTACACGATAAAAAGCATTTTCTATTGAACTTGGACAGGTTACTTTGAATCCTAAGTTCCAAGTTTGTGCCTCTTCATCATCATTAACTAATGAAATTGAAATCTCGGCACACTTACCTAGCTCAGGATCTTTAGGGTCATGGAACAGGTCTTCGTCTTTTGTGATCCGTAGAAAATCCAAATCCTGATAGTTCACGTAACGATTCGTAGAATTTTTGACTTTATAAAATCCTTTTCTCGAACTCAGAATATAGGTTTGATAGCACTTCTCCCATAAATGGATTGCTTCAAATATCGTCGATTTCCCAGAGCTATTTTCACCTATGATGATATTGAAGTCAGGGTTTGGGTGGATAGATATTTCTTTAAATGTCTTAAAATTCTTTAGTGTAATATTACTAATTCTTAACTTCATTATGTCCCGTCCTTAGGTTTTAACTCTGCGTTTGCCTGTTAAAAGCTGCTGCATAAGTGCTTTCTTTTCTTGCTTTAGGTCAGCAAGCTGTTGTTGTAATACCTCTATTTCACGGTCAGCGTTAAGCAATACTGATGCGACTTTTTGTTGTTCGTGGAGTGAGGGTATTTCGATCTTTACACCATAAATTGGCTTTTGTGAAATAAGTGGCTGACCTCCTTTATTTCTCAACCGTGATAGGTCAAACTTTTGTAACAAATATACAATAAATTGCTTATCAAAATCTGCTGAGAATTTTTTTGTAAAAAGAGCATTATCTGTAATCCAGCAGTCGTTTTGCACAAGTCTAGTAACACCGCAATACTCACCAACTCGACCTATGAGGATTACATTACCCGTTGAGTTGCTCTTCGCCGAATACCCCATAATATTATTACCACCGAAAACAGGGAAACATTGCGTATTAGTTTGTTCTTTTTCAACATCTTTAGGCTTAGTATCGCCACTAGATAATGTAAAAACATCACTCAACTTAACCTCTTCCCAGTCACCTTCAAACGGCTTACCTGAATCATCAAGTAGGCGCTTTTTACCTGTGAGCAGTTGTTGCATCAGGGCTTTTTTCTGCTGCTTGCTGTTGTCGATTAGGCGCTCGGTGGTGCTAATCGCTTTATCCCAAGTAGATAGGATTTTGGCAATTTTGCGTTGTTCTGGAAGTGGGGGTAAATTTACTTTAACAAAATAAACTAATTCACTACTGATATTCGTTACAACACCTCCAGCAGCTAATCTTTTGTATTGTCTTTGAACTATCTCTCCACCTAGTAGCTGAATCAAATAACCTTTATCCAAGTTTTGCTCGTAGTTTCTGATTACAAACCAGCCATCATGAATGTAGCCATCAATATTTAGGATGTAGGGCTTTCCGTAACTCATCGAGTTTGAGAGTATAATTTCACCTTTACTTACTTCTCTTGACTTTTTAGCGCCTTCTTTTGTTATTTTTTCCTTAGTAGAATTTATAAAGGCGGCTTCACCTTTTGTATCACCAATTTTAATCCAATTTACACCATCATCACTATCTGTCATAAAATTAACAATTGGACGAGGTGAGCTTCCTCTATCTAATTTAAGAATGTCTTTAAACGATTTTTGCTTCCATCCATTAGGCACCATAACCCAACTCCTTTAAGTAGCCTTCCATCTCTGCTTCAAGGGTTTGCAGCTCATTCTTAAGTTGCACACGCTCAGTTCGCACTGCCACTAAATCGATTTCGGCTTCTTCTTCAAAGGTATCAACGTAGCGAGGGATGTTTAGGTTAAAGTCGTTCTCTTTGATCTCATCAAAACTGGCTAGGTAGGCGTATTTATCAACGCTTTCACGAGCCTTGTAGGTGTCGATAACTTTTTGAATGTTGTCTGCCGTTAACTGGTTTTGGTTTTTACCTGATTTAAACTCACGGCTGGCATCTATAAACAATACGTTTTCATCCGTTTTGTGCTTTTTGAATATTAAAATAGCGGCTGGAATACCTGTACCAAAAAACAGCTTTTCTGGTAGGCCAATAACGGTGTCTAGCAAGTTTTCTTCAATCAGTTGCTGACGAATTTTACCCTCGCTTGATGCGCGAAATAGCACTCCATGTGGCACTACAACCGCCATACGGCCAGTGTCTGGTTTAAGCGTTTCAATCATGTGGCTAATAAACGCATAATCGCCTTTGGTTTTAGGTGGTACACCACGGCGAAAACGTCCGTAAGGGTCGCTGCTAGCATCGTCATGACCCCACTTATCCAAACTAAATGGCGGGTTGGCTGTTACTACATCAAAGTGCAATAAGCCGTTGCCGTCTTTATCAAGTAACAGTGGGTTACGAATGGTGTCGCCCCATTCAATGCGGTGGTTGTCTTCACCGTGTAGGAACATGTTCATTTTGGCGAGTGCCCATGTTGAACCTATCGCTTCTTGCCCAAATAAGGCGTATTTTTTAGAGCCAGAGTTTTTGCGCACCATAGCGCCACATTTTAAAAGCAGCGAGCCACTGCCTGTACATGGGTCGCAGATTTGGTCGCCTTCAACTGGCTCTAAAACGGTTGCCAAAAGAGTTGAGACCTCAGGCGGGGTGTAGTATTCACCAGCGGTCGCGCCACTGCCAGCGGCAAAGTGTTTGATAAGGTATTCATAGGCGTTACCGATAATATCTAAACTGCCTACACGCTCTGTGCTTAGGTTTAAAATGTCTTTACCAAAGTCTTCTAGTAAGTGGCGCAGTAAATCGTTCTTTTGTTTTTCTTGGCCTAAGCGGTCGGTGTTAAAGCTGATGTCTTGGAATACGTTTTTAAGCTTGCTGCCGTTAGCTTCTTCTAGTGCGTGCAGGGCTTTATCAATACGCTCGCCGTTACCTGCTTCGTAGCGTTTTTCGTATAAATCCCAAAAGCTCGCGCCTTCGGGTAACACAAAGCGCTGCTTCGACATCATGGCGTGAATTAAATCGGGATTGTCGCCATACTGAGTAATCAGCTTGTTGTATTCGTCTTTGTATACATCAGAGATGTATTTTAAAAACAACATAGTGAGGATGAAGTCTTTATAGGTATCGGCACTAATAACACCGCGGAAGGTGTCGCAGGCGTTCCACACCGCTTTGTTAATATCGTCCTGATTGATTTGGTTGGTTGTGGTCATATTTTTTAGTCCTTGTTATTAATTTTAAATCTGTTTTGTGTTAGCCAACGCTTTCAAGTGCATGAATGGCGGTTGTTTAAGTACACGAAGAAAAGTGTGGTGGCAGATTATGTGATTTAATAGCTGTTGTACCAAAACGCTGTCGTATTTTTTACCTTTTGCGATAAATAACGCATCTCGAAGTACATATGAGAGTAAGCCTAAAAAGCTATAAAACCTAATAAATACGATTGTGTCTGAGATAGGCAACTAGGTCAATTTACTTTGGCTGTAATATAGTAAAGTATGAAATGTGACGAAGCGAATGTTAATTTTTCATTAAAAAATGATGTTAAAAGCCATGTTGGCTTATAAATGAATATCAATTAAAAAATAGCAAGCTAATATAGACGACATAATATTGTCATTCTAATATTTGCAAAGGATAGTTTTTTGATATTTGGCTTGTTTGTTTTACAGGTTTTTGTATCAAAAGAAGAGAAGTTGTGTGTCCCTTTGAATTTAAGAGGTAGCGAACTTAATGATTTTATATCAACATTTTAGGTCTTGATAGTCATCAAAGAATTAGGTAATAAAGAGAAATAGGCTTTTACGACGCCTTAAAAATGCTCGCCATTAAATATGACTTTGACTACCCCGAAGATAAGCTAATAGAGCTTGCTCAAGCAGTAAAAGTAATTGTAGACGATAAAGTAAAATTTGTAGATTGGAACCACCGCGAAGACATTAAATCATCGCTCAAAGTCGAGCTGATTTTAATACTCGCTAAATTTAAATACCCACCAATCAGCCGCGATGAAGTATACAAAGAAATATTTGAGCAAGCGCAAAATGTAAAAGCAAATAAAGAGGCTTGAGTTGTTTAGATGTGCATCTTTATTGAAAGTATGAAACTTTTTTGTTGATTGTATACGTTAAAGCCAAAATACAACTAAACAGGGAGTGTGAAACAGTTGAGTATAATTAAAGAGCAGCTTTTAACCTTAGGTGTGGTTCCAAAAAAGCAAAAAGTTATTGCAGCTCATAAAGCTGAGTTAGCAGAATTGTTATTTGAAAAACTGATTGAGACAATAATAAATAAAGAGTCAATATGTAAATTCTACTCCTATTTAAGAGCTTGTCAGTGTCGGTTAACACCGGTTATAAGAAAAAATATAAGGGCTAAACATCAAAAAGCTATTAATAGTAATTCGTTAGATATTATTGATTTAAAAAATTTTATTAAAAGTATTGATTTAGAGGTGGCCAAAAAACGCTTCATTGAACACGAAAATAAAAAGCTAATTAGGCGATCTAAACCAAAACCCAAAAAAAGAAAGGAAACAAAACCATATAAAACTCCGAAGACGCGAAAGGTTTCTATAGAAGAGAAAATAGAGCAGTTAAAAGCCACCTCTACAATCGGATTAGGTGTGGAAAGTAGTTTCAAAATTCCTAAAGTCAGAAGTTCAGAAGTTGTTATCGACAAAAATACTATTAATCATCATATAAGAGACAAAAGTATTTTGTACGCAGCTGGTTGGTCGTTAGCAAAAGACAGTAATTCTGACTGAATTTAACTCTTATCAAAATTGATGAATTGACTTGTTTTTTTGTTAGAATAGTTTAAGTTAAAACTTAGTATTTCTAAGTTTTAAAGGCGTTTATGGCTTTTCTATTTTCTCCCAAAGCTCGTGCATTTTCTGACGAATCGTTGGAAAGTTACTTGTTACGGGTCGTTTCTGAGAATTTTTTTGACTCGTATGAAGGGTTGAGCTTAGCTATACGAGAAGAGCTACATGATCTTGATTTTGAAGCGCATGGCGCATTCCCGATAGATTTAAAAAGGCTCAACGTATACCACGCCAAACATAATAGCCACTTTAGGATGCGGGCTTTAGGGTTACTTGAAACACTACTAGATTTACCTCGATACGAGTTACAAAAGTTGGCTTTGCTAAAGTCAGATATTAAATTTAACTTCTCCGTCGCTTTATATAACAATGGCGTAGACATTCCCCTGAGGTTTATTCGTCACCACGCCGAGGGAGCTGTTGATTCGATTCCGGTATGCTCACAATGTCTTGCAGAAGAAGCTTATATAAAACAAAGTTGGCATATAAAGTGGGTAAATGCATGCACTAAACATCAGTGTGCTTTGCTACATAACTGCCCAGATTGCTGCGCTCCAATTAACTACATAGAAAATGAGTCAATCACTCATTGTTCATGCGGTTTTGAGCTGTCTTGCGCTAATACATCGCCTGTAAATGCATTAGATATTGAGCATTTAAATAAATTGCTGGATAAAAATGAGCGCAATGATAGCAACCCGCTATTTAACAATACTATTCTTACAGAACGTTTTGCTGCGCTTCTTTGGTATCAGGAGCGGTATTCTCAAACAGATAACTTTTGTTTAAATGATGCTGTGAACTATTTTAGTAAATGGCCAGCAGTTTTTAATACAGAGCTTGATGAACTAAGTAAAAATGCAGAAATGAAGTTAATAGATCTGTTTAATAAAACTGAGTTTAAGTTTATTTTTGGGGATGCTATTTTGGCTTGCCCGAGTACTCAAAAGCAGAGAGAGTATCACTTTATTTATGGGGCTCTATTAGATTATTTAGTTACTTTGGTTGAGAGTAACCCTAAAACTAAAAAGCCCAACGCAGCCGACTTATTAGTAAGTGTATTGGAGGCTGCAACTTTATTAGGTACTTCAGTAGAGCAGGTTTATAGGTTGTACCAAGATGGTATTTTGCAAACGGCATTTCGTCATAAAATGAACCAGAGGATCAACCCTTATAAGGGCGCGTTTTTTTAAGGCATGTTATAGAGTACAAAACTAGTTTTGGAAATGATAAAGCTAGAATGTATTTGTCGGCATGGTGAGTATATGCATTTAAAAGAACTGCTAGAGATTACAGACACCACTGAGCGAGATAGATTATTACGTCGTGCTTTTAGCCCTTATACGGCAATGATTGATATAACAGGCAGCGAAGCCGTTGCTCTGACTATTTTGTTAAACCTGACTTATCGAAAAAACCAAGTTGATGACTTGCTGGATAAAAAGCTAGCAAAACAGGCTTTAAAAAGTGAAGACCATATTAATAAATGTATTAAGGAAATAGCGTGGTTTCATACTCATAATTTAAAGTACCCTGATATTAGAGTAAGTAAGCAAAATTTAGGTGTAGCGCCTCCACTACTGCACTCTTATGTTTTGAGTAGTGCTAACTACCCTAAAGCCTATGGCTGGTCACATGACTCAGCTAAAGTTAATTTTGCTAAATTATTTGTTAGTTACTTTAAATGGCAAAATCAAGACAGTTGTTTGGCACAAGTATTAGCTACGAACTCGGATAACTGGAAATCCGCATTTACCTCTCTTGGGTTATCCGTTAAGGCATTTAAAAGCTTATGTGTAACCGTTAAAAAATCATTGCCTGAAAAAGCCATTCCCGACTATGTTGACCGCTACTCTCGCCAAATTAGAATGCCTTATCATGATGGTTACTTAGCTGTTACGCCTGTAATTAGCCATGTTGTTCAATCAAAAATTCAACAGGCGGCAATTGATAAACGAGCTCGATTTAGCAATGTAGAGTTTACGCGTCCTGCTGCTGTCAGTATGTTAGCTGCTTCCTTAGGTGGTGTTATTAATGTGCTTAATTACCCTCCTTATATACGAAGTAAATATCATGGTTTAAGTAACTCACGAGCATTTAAATTAAATAATGGGCAAACAGTATTTAACGTTGAGGCACTATTAAAGCCGGAATTAATTAAAGCTTTAGAAGGTATTATATTTAGTAATAATGCGCTGGCTCTTAAACAGCGTAGACAACAAAAAGTAAAAAATATTAAAGCGCTGAGAAACACGCTTTTAGAATGGTTTTCACCTGTATTTGAATGGCGCTTGGACGCTATTGAGAATGGGTATGACTTAGAACAGCTTGAGAGTGCTTCAGAGCGACTAGAGTATAAAATACTATCGCTACCCGACAATGAACTCCCTTCGCTAACGATTCCTTTATTTAGGTTACTAAATGAAATGCTTGGCGGTGTGAGCATGACACAAAGGTATGCTTTTCATCCTAAATTAATGAGCCCTTTAAAAGCAGCTTTACAATGGTTGCTTGTTAATCTTACAGATCAAAAACATGTACTGATTGAAGAAGATGATGAACATTATCGCTATCTTCATTTAAGCGGTATACGTGTGTTTGATGCGCAAGCATTATCAAACCCTTACTGCTCAGGTATTCCATCTTTAACCGCTGTTTGGGGCATGCTTCATAGCTACCAAAGAAAACTTAATGAGGCGCTTGGGACAAATTTACGGTTCACATCTTTTTCATGGTTTATTAAGGATTACGCTGCGGTTGCAGGGAAAAAGCTTCCTGAACTCAGTCTGCAAGGCGCTCAGCAAAATAAGCTTAAGCGCCCAGGAATTATTGATGGCAAATACTGTGACTTGGCATTTGATTTAATAGTACATATTGATGGCTATGATGATGATTTACAAGCAGTAGATAGTGAGCCAGATATTTTGAAAGCGCATTTTCCATCTAACTTTGCAGGTGGTGTTATGCATCAGCCTGAGCTTACTTCAAACGTAAATTGGTGCTGTTTGTATAGTAATGAAAATCAGCTGTTTGAAAAGCTTAGGCGACTCCCTTTATCAGGTTGTTGGGTAATGCCAACTGACCACAAAATAGAGGATTTAGATGAGCTACTCTTATTATTAAATAATGACTCTAAATTGAGCCCATCTATGATGGGATATTTATTACTCACTGAACCCAAAGCTAGAGTAGGAGCGCTTGAAAAACTGCATTGTTATGCTGAACCAGCAATAGGAGTGGTGAAATACGAAACTGCCATTAGCATTAGGTTAAAAGGTATTAGCAATTATTTTAAAACATCTTTTTGGATGCTAGATGCGCGAGAAAAGTTTATGCTAATGAAAAAGGTTTGACCGGAAGGTGCTCAATGGAACTATGTAATATATTAAAATATGATCGCTCGCTTTATCCTGGTAAAGCTGTGTTTTTTTATAAAACGGCTGACTCTAACTTTGTTCCCCTAGAAGCTGATATTAATAAAATTAGAGGCCCTAAATCTGGTTTTACTGAAGCATTCACCCCGCAGTTTTTACCAAAAAACATCTCACCTCAGGACTTAACACATAATAATATATTAACTCTAGAAGAGTGTTATGTACCTCCAAATGTGGAACATATATTTTGTCGGTTTTCTTTGAGGGTGCAAGCGAACTCGTTGGCCCCTTCAGGCTGTAGTGATCCAGATGTTTTTTCTTTATTAAAAGAGTTGGCAGAAACATTTAAAGAGTGTGGTGGTTATAAAGAGTTAGCTACTCGTTATTGCAGAAATATTTTATTAGGTACATGGCTTTGGCGTAATCAAAACACCGGCAACACTCAAATTGAAATTAAAACCAGCAAAGGGAATCGTTATTTAATCGATAACACCCGTAAGTTGGCTTGGGAAAGTAAGTGGGCTTCTGATGATCAAAAAGTACTGGAGGAACTAAGTAATGAAATTGAGAGCGCATTAACTGATCCTAATGTGTTTTGGAGTGCCGATATAACCGCGAAAATAGAAGCCTCATTTTGCCAAGAAATTTACCCAAGCCAAATTCTAAACGACAAAGTTAAGCAAGGAGAGGCCTCAAAACAGTTTGTAAAAGCTAAATGTGTAGATGGCCGATACGCTGTAAGTTTTAATTCTGTAAAAATAGGTGCGGCGCTTCAGTCAATAGATGATTGGTGGGATGAGGATGCAAGTAAAAGGTTACGAGTGCATGAGTTTGGTGCAGATAAAGAAATAGGCATTGCCCGACGTCTTCCCGATTCTGAGCAAAACTTTTATTCTATTTTTAAAAATACTGAATGGTATTTATCAGCTCTTAAAAATTGCATTACTAATAAAAATGAAAATATAGACCCAGCTATTTATTATTTATTTTCTGTATTGATTAAGGGCGGAATGTTCCAGAAAAAAGCAGAGGCTAAAAAGGCGTAGTTATGCAAAGGTATTACTTCACAGTCCACTTTTTACCAAAACAAGCCAATCTAGCTCTGCTTACTGGCCGTTGTATTTCTATCATGCATGGGTTTATTTTAAAGCATAATATTAAAGGAATGGGAGTTACGTTTCCTGCTTGGTCAGATTCATCAATTGGCAATGTAATTGCTTTTGTGCATAAGGATATGGAGGTTTTAAACAGCCTTAAAGAGCAAGCATACTTTGTTGACATGCAAGATTGTGGCTTTTTTAAAATAAGCCAAATTTCAACCGTTCCTGACAGTTGCCAAGAAGTACGTTTTATACGTAATCAAGCGGTAGCAAAAATTTTCACAGGTGAAAGTAGAAGAAGATTAAAGCGCCTGCAAAAAAGAGCCTTAGCAAGAGGTGAAGATTTTAATCCTAAAAAGGTCGAAGCTCCCCGAGAGATTGACATATTTCATAGGGTAGCTATGACTAGTAAGAGTTCACAAGAAGATTATATTCTTCATATTCAAAAGCAAGATGCCGATTGCCAAGCAGAGCCAGTCTTGAGTAATTATGGTTTTTCCTCAAATGAAAAGTTTAAGGGCACGGTTCCTGATTTATCACCTTTAATAGAAAGTAATTAACCTTTATTAATATCTTCATTATAAGCCGTTGATAACAGAACCCTCTGAGCAAGCATATAAAAATATGGGTAAAATTGAATTTGCTTTTTAATTATATAAATTATATAAATTATATAAATAAGCTTAGCTACTTTTATAGTGATCTGCCGAGTAGGCAGCTGAGAATGGATTTGGATTACATGCGCCATCGAAATAAAGGTGACCTGCCGTATAGGCAGCTGAAGATAAAAACAATCGATTCGATGTTTAAGTTAATGTAATTCTGCCGAAAAGGCAGTGAGTAGTAATTGAAAAAACCAGTCTTATATCCGAAGGCTGGTTTTTTTGTTTTTAGCGTTATAACCTTTATTTCACTATGTCATTGTATGGTTGTATTTTATGTCAGTGCATGGTTGCAGGATTTTTTTAAGTTATTGATATGCCTATTCAGTGTATGTCACGCTTTGCTTGCAGCGACAAAGGATCTAGGATCTTAGTGTGCTTTTATGTTAGAATTCGCGCAATTTTTTGGCATTAGTAAGAAGCACAGCAATGATCTTAGACGATATTCGCGTTGTTTTAGTTAACACATCACACTCAGGTAATATAGGTTCGGCGGCTCGCGCCATGAAAACAATGGGTTTATCAAAACTCTATTTAGTTGACCCTGCTTGTGAAATTGATAGCCATGCAAGTGCGTTATCTGCAGGTGCCAGCGATGTATTAGGCAATGCAGTGATTGTTGATAAGCTTGAAGATGCCATTGCTGATTGTGCATTAACCATTGGTACAAGCGCACGTTCGCGCACGCTTTCATGGCCGATGGTTGAGCCTCGCGAGTGTGGTGAAAAGCTGGTGGCAGAAGCTGAAAATGGTCCTGTGGCATTAGTTTTTGGCCGCGAAAACAGTGGTTTAACTAACGAAGAACTACAGCTGTGTAATTACCATGTATGCATTCCCGCTAACCCAGAATATAGCTCGCTAAACCTTGCTATGGCTGTGCAAACATTGTCTTACGAAACACGCATGGCATTTTTAAATAAGCAACCTAAGCAAGAAGCACAAGACGACACCGTTTACCCTAACTCTAAACAAACAGAGTTATTTTACGATCACCTAGAAGAAACACTATATAACACAGGTTTTATTATCAAACAGCACCCAGGCATTGTGATGACAAAGCTTCGTCGTTTATTTAACCGTGCACGCCCAGAAGAGGCTGAAATGAACATTTTGCGCGGTATTCTTACCTCTATAAATAAATCGATTCCTAAGTAAGGTATAGCAATTAGTTATATAAACGGGTGTTTAAATAACTGGCTAATACTTGACTAAATTACTCAGGTAATTACAATGGAGACAATACTTGACCAAACAGGTCAGGTATTAAAAATTTGTTAACTACATATCACTTTGAGCGATATGTTTTTAAATCAAATTTTTATCAAGTGATAATACTTGACTAATTTACTCTGGTAATTAAAATTTGCACTCTTTGTGCAGGGGGCGTTATGAAATTAACATCAAAAGGCCGATATGCCGTTACAGCGATGCTTGATGTTGCGCTGCACACAGGTGTTGGTCCTGTCGCCCTTGCTGATATTTCACAAAGACAAGAAATTTCTTTGTCATACCTTGAACAATTATTTGCTCGGCTGCGTAAAAATGGCTTGGTAAGTTCGGTTCGAGGACCTGGTGGCGGCTATTTACTAGGGCGAGAAGCCGGTGTTATTTCTGTTGGTGACATTATTACCGCAGTTGATGAATCAGTTGATGCAACACGTTGCCAAGGCGCCAACACTGGCTGCCAAAGCGGTATGCGCTGTTTAACCCATAATTTATGGTCAGACTTGAGCGCACGTATAGAAGAATTTTTGAACAGTATTACCCTTGCTGAATTGGTGGAAAAATCAGATGTGAAAGAAATTGCATCGCGCCAAGATAACAGTATCAATAACGCAATTAAGCAGTTGGAAAACATTCAAGTAAG
>NZ_NTLW01000109.1:0-5661 GCF_002632075.1 Pseudoalteromonas sp. ESRF-bin5
ACAGGAAAAGGCTTGTTAAATAGTTACAATTTAAAAACGATTCGTGAGCGCTTACCAAATACAACACTTATCGTGGATGCAGGGTTAGGTCTACCGTCGCATGCCTGCCAAGCGCTTGAATTAGGGTATGATGCTGTATTATTAAATTCAGCCATTGCTGGGGCGGGTTGCCCAAAAACTATGAGCCTTGCATTTAAGGCGGCGGTTGAGGCAGGGCGCTTTGCTTATAACGCTAAAGCAATGCCCGAAAAAGACCTCGCAGCACCCTCAACTCCTACAATGGGCATGCCGTTTTGGCATCAGCAGTAAGGAAATAAAATATATGAATAACGTAGTGTGGACAATTGCCGGATCTGATTCTGGCGGTGGCGCAGGTATTCAAGCCGATATAAAGGCGATGCAAAGTTTTGGTGTACATGGCTGTACCGCAATTACCGCGCTTACGGCGCAAAATAGTTTAGGTGTAGAAGCTATTAATGCGGTGTCTACCGATATTATTGAATCACAGCTTTTGGCACTTGAAAAAGACATGAAGGCCAAAGTAATTAAAATTGGCATGTTAGCAAATGTGCAGCAAATTCAATTAATCAGTGAACACATAAGCCACTACAAAGCTAAATGGCCAGTTCCACCAGTGATTGTTTACGACCCCGTTGCTATTGCCTCAAGCGGTGATGTATTAACCGAAGAAGATACCGTAAGCGCTATTAAAGAGTGCTTATTGCCGCTGGTGGATGTAATAACACCTAACACGCACGAGACTCAATTATTAACCGGCGTATATTTAATTGGCCCAAGCGCCGTTAAAGACGCTGCAAATAAACTGCTAAGTTGGGGAGCAAAGTCAGTGGTTATTAAAGGTGGGCATTGGGATTTCCCTAGTGGTTACTGTATTGATTACTGCATACAAAATAATGAAGAATATTGGCTAGGTAATAAAAAAATTCAAACCCCACACAACCATGGTACGGGGTGCAGTATGGCGTCGGTTATCGCAGCGTGTTTAGCAAAAGATTACCCACTAAAAGATGCCTTTATTTTAGCCAAAGCTTATATAAACCAAGGTTTAAAGCAGTCGGTTAGATACGGTGAAGGAATAGGGCCTGTAGCGCAAACATCATTTCCTACACATTTAGATGACTATCCTCAAGTTATAGAGCCAGGTAGCTGGCTTGGTGATGAACTTGATTTTGATGTGCCGCTTGAGTTTAATATGGCCGCTGATTTTGCACCTTGTGAAAGTAAACAATTAGGCTTGTACGCGGTTGTTGATAGTAATGACTGGCTAGAAAAGTGCTTACAGCAAGGGATCAAAACAGCGCAATTACGTGTTAAAAATAAAACTGAGACTGAGCTTGATGAACTCATAAAACAGGCTGTTGAACTGGGTAAAAAGTACCGCGCGCATGTATTTATAAATGATTACTGGCAGTTAGCAATAAAGCACGGTGCTTATGGCGTGCATTTAGGCCAAGAAGACTTAGACATTGCTAATTTAGCCGCCATTAAAGAGGCGGGTTTAAGGCTTGGGCTTTCGACTCATGGTTTTTATGAAATGCTGCGTGCGCATAATTACCGACCAAGTTATATGGCATTTGGCGCTATTTATCCAACCACGACCAAAGATATGACAGGGCAAATACAAGGGCTCGATAAACTTAAAAAGTGTGTGCCATTAATGCAAAGCTACCCAACGGTTGCCATTGGCGGAATTGATTTAACCCGCGCAAATGAAGTTGCTAAAACAGGCGTCGGTAGTGTTGCGGTAGTAAGGGCCATTAGTGAAGCGGATGACTATATTGCAGCTATTAGCTCGCTACAAAGTGCTATAAACCAGCCAAATGGATAAGCTCAGCGATAAAGAAACCCTGCGGTATAGCCGCCACTTATTATTAAAAGAAGTGGGGCTAGAAGGGCAGTTAGCACTAAAGTCTGCCACTGTTGCTGTAGTCGGTGCAGGCGGTTTAGGCAGTCCAGCACTTTTGTATTTAGCGGCGGCAGGTATTGGAACGCTTATTTTAATAGACGATGATGCCGTTGAGCTTTCAAACCTACAGCGCCAAGTGCTTTATAAAGTTAATCATTTAGGGCAAAGCAAGGTAGCGGCCGCTGGTAAAGTGTTAACGAGCCTCAATAATCAAATACACATAGTGACGCACAGTAAAAAGCTTGATGAGGAGAATTGCGCTGAGCTTTTAAGCAATGCCGATGTAGTACTTGATTGCTCAGATAATTTTACCACGCGCTATGCGGTTAACCGGTATTGCTTAGCAAATAAAACGCGTTTAATAGCTGGCGCTGCTATCGCGACAAGCGGACAGTTAATGGGCTTTGACTTTACACAGACTCAAAGCCCTTGCTACGGCTGTATTTTTCCACAAACGAGTGAAGCACCCTCTATTAATTGCAGTAATGCGGGGGTAATAAGCCCTTTATTGGGGATTGTTGGTTCTATGCAGGCACAACTTACGCTTAATTTTTTACTCGGACATGTTGAGGGGAATGCATTTATTACCTTTGATGCGCTGAGTTTAAAGCAGCAACATTTTAAAGTAGTTAAAGATTTAAACTGTAAAGAGTGTGGTGGATAAAATAAGAGGTAATTCGCGGGGCTAAGCCATGAGAAGCTGCGCTTTAACGTGAGCAAGCTCATTGTCTACCAATAAAAAAGCACCGCATTTGTTATAAACGAGGTGCCTTTTAATCTTTAACTAAAAACTAAAAACTAAAAACTTATAGCTCTTCACTTTCTTTAATTTTTGCAAACGCAGTACCTAAGCGAGTAACCACTTCTGGTAGTTGATCGTCTAGTATGTTTGCTTTATTAGCACCCCATGCAAGCACTACCGTTGAGCCTAATTTAAAGCGACCCATTTCCTCGCCTTTCTTAAGTGTGATTGCGTTTTCACCGCTGGTCGGGTAATTCCAACTAAATACATCACTACCTGCTGGTGGAGTAACAGTACCGGCCCAAACAGTTTCTATGCTTGCGACAATGGTTGCGCCTACCAATACCATAGCGAGTGGACCTACTTCCGTTTCAAAAATAGCCACTACACGCTCGTTACGCGCAAATAAGTTGGGAACATTCTGCGCTGTAAGCGGATTTACCGAAAATAAATCGCCCGGTACGTAAATCATTTTGCTTAATGTGCCATCAATAGGCATATGAATACGGTGGTAATCTTTAGGTGCTAAATAAATAGTTGCAAATTTACCACCTAAAAACGCAGTTGTATCGTCCTCAGACCCACCTAGAAGTGCCTGCAAGCTATAGTCGTGGCCTTTGGCTTGAATAAGCTGCCCATCAACTATGTCGCCTAGCTGGCTAATTGCACCATCTACTGGATGAATTATTGTATCAGCGTCTTCAACCACTGGGCGAACGCCGTCTTTGAGTGGGCGAGTAAAAAACTCGTTAAATGTTTTGTAATGAGACGGGTCTGAATATTTAGCCTCACTCATATCTATTTTATATTGCTTGATAAACAGTTTAATAAGCGTTGTTGTTAACGCACCGGCCTTTGCAGCTGCTAATTTACCCACAACGCGCGAAATAAAGTGTTTTGGCATTGCGTACTGCATTGCGATTTTAAATTTGTCTAAGCTCACGGTATTTTTCCTTAATTATACACGCGGCGCACGAGCGCCGGCACGGCCATCGGCCATTGATTCTAAAATTCGGTGGTAGCTGTCAAAGCGTAGTTGCGAAATATCGCCATTAGCTACGGCTTCTTTAATTATACAGCCCGGGTCATTTAAGTGTTTGCAGTCTCTAAAGCGGCATCCACCTATAAATTCTCTAAATTCTTTAAAGCACCAAGTTACACGCTCAACGTCTAAATGCCACAACCCAAATTCACGAATACCCGGCGAGTCAATTAAGTTACCGCCAGTGGGTAAGTGATGAAGGCGTGATACCGTTGTGGTGTGTTGGCCTAAGCCACTGTTTTCGGATACCTCTTTCGTTAATATTTCGGCATTTGGCAGTACAGTATTTACTAGGGTTGATTTACCCACGCCACTTTGACCTACAAAAATATTATTTTTACCAACAAGCATGTTTTTAAGTTCATCAATTCCTTCACCGGTTATATTGCTGACAAGCAGTACGCGATAATTTAATGTGCGATAAATATCGAGCACGTTTTGAATATCTTTAAGGCCGGCTTCGTCGATTAAGTCGATTTTGTTGAGGATTAAAATAGGCTCAATACCCATGTCCTCACAGGCAATTAAATAGCGATCAATAATGCTAGGAGTAAACTCAGGTAATACAGCAGAAACCATAAGTATTTGGTCAATATTTGCAGCAATTACTTTTACCCCATCGTAGAAATCGGGGCGAGTAAGTTGCGAGCGACGCTCTTGTGTTGCTTCAATAACTCCAGCTAAATCGCCCTCGCTTACTTTAGCGCGACGAAATAACACTTCGTCGCCACATACTAAATTAGATACCGTTCGGCGTATATTACAGCGAAGCACGTCTCCATTTTGCGTTTCAACATCAGCGTGCTGGCCAAATCGACTGATCACAATGGCGCTTTCAACCTGACCTAAATTATCTGCCTGCCACTCTTGGGCACCTTTTTTAGCTGGTTTTGAACCTGCGCTGTTAATACGCTTTTGATGATTGGCCTTGATCTGACGCGATTGGCCTTTACTTAATTTTTTCTGTTTTGCCACGTTTGGCCTATAACCTTGTTTAAATGTCGGCTTTGAGCATAATACCAATTCGCAATAATACTTAACCGAGTTGGTATAAAAAAAGCTTTAGCTCGACGGTTGATGCTAATATGATATATCGAAATGCGTTGGATCTAAAGAAAAGCACCGTTTAAGGTAATTATGACTATTAATAAATCAAACTTAATTTGGCTCGATCTGGAAATGACCGGACTTGAACCTGCGACCGATAAAATACTTGAAATTGCAACTGTTGTCACTGATGCAGACCTTAATATATTAGCCGAGGGGCCAACTATTGCTATTCATCAAAGCGATGAGTTACTTAATGGTATGGACGAGTGGTGTACTACTCAGCACGGTAAATCAGGCTTAACTGCGCGTTGTAAAGCAAGTACGTTTGATGAAGAGTATGCGGTAGCGCAAACATTAGAGTTTTTAAAGCAATGGGTGCCAGCCGGTGCATCCCCAATGTGCGGTAACTCAATTGGGCAAGACAGACGCTTTATGAATAAATATATGCGTGAACTCGAAGATTTTTTCCATTACCGCAACCTTGATGTAAGTACGATTAAAGAACTTGCTAGACGTTGGAAACCAGAAGTGCTCGCTCAAGTGAATAAAAAAGGCTCTCACCTTGCCTTAGACGACATTAAAGATTCGATTATGGAATTGAAGGTATACAGAGAAAAATTCTTTAATTTGTAAAAAACACTTGCAAACACATCGTATTATTGTAGAATCCTGCCCCGCTCAAGACGATAACCCCCGCGGGGTTAGTGCGCTTGAGCAAGCGATTATGCGGCACTAGCCAGTTGCCGGAATGTTGAACGCGACGTGTCGCGCACCAACGGAAAATTACTGACTAACCATAATGCGGCACTAGCTCAGTTGGTAGAGCGCGACCTTGCCAAGGTCGAGGTCACGAGTTCGAGCCTCGTGTGCCGCTCCAATTTCTCACCAAAGAAATTGGAG